>CAYVWS010000088.1:0-1433 GCA_964455535.1 uncultured Ignavibacteriales bacterium
CCCCCGCTCTATTTTGCTGTAAATATTTTCAAGCACGACAATGGCATCATCGACGACAATGCCTGTCGACAGCACGATGCCCAGCATCGTCAGGATGTTGATCGAAAAATCGGCGATGTACATGATGAAAAACGACCCGACAAGCGAGATCGGTATCGCCAGCATGGGAATAATCGTCGTGCGCCAGTGACGCAGGAAGGCGAAGATAACGAGCAAGACCAATAGAAAAGCGATCAGAATCGTCTCGCCGACTTCGACAATCGCTTTGCGGATATTTTGCGTGGTATCCAGCGCAACGGCGTAGTGCAGTCCCTCCGGAAGGTCTTTCTTGATCTGCTCTACCCGTTTGTAGAATTCGTTGGCGATATCAATGTGATTGGCCCCGGGCTGCGGCGTAATAGCTACTCCGATCATAGGCACACCGCCGTTGCCGCGCAGAATGGTGCGTTCGTTTTCGGGGGCCAGCACCGCCTCGCCGATATCACGCAATCGCACCACCGAACCAGCCGATTCTTTGATGATCAGATTGTTGAAATCTTCGGGTGTTACCAAACGCCCAAAGGTCCGAATCGACAATTCAGTCGAGTATCCTTCGATCCGGCCCGACGGAAGTTCGACATTCTCGCGCGTCAGAGCCGTGCGAACATCGAGCGGGGTTAAGCCGTGAGCCGCCAGACGCGCCGGGTCGATGAGAAGCTTCATCGAGTACTTCTTTTCACCCCAAATACGGATTTCGCTCACGCCGGGAATCGTCTGCAGCCGTTCTTTGAAAATGTCATTGCCGATAGCAGAGAGCTCCAAAAGACTGTGCCGGTCGCTTTGAATCGTCAACGATACAATCGGGTCGGAGTTGGCGTCGGATTTGGATATGACCGGCGGGTCGATATCGGCCGGAAGATTGCGCTGAGCGCGTGAGACACGATCACGGACATCGTTAGTGGCCGATTCCATGTCGACTCCCAGCTGAAATTCAACGGTGATTGTACTGCGGCCGTCGGAACTGGTCGAGGTCAGCGACCGGATACCGGAGATTCCATTGATCGACTCTTCCAGCGGTTCGGTGATCTGGGATTCGATGATGTCGGCATTGGCCCCGGTGTAGCTGGTCTGAACAGTGACAATCGGCGGATCGACACTGGGGTATTCGCGTATGCCCAGAAAGAGAAAGCCGATCACACCGAACAGCACGATCAATATCGATAGCACTATCGAAAGAACCGGACGCTCGATGCAAACTGACGAAAGACTCATAGCGGTTTACTTCGTTACTGCCCCATAGGAGGGACGGCCTTCACCGTGCGACCATCGGTAAGCTGCAACAGTCCGGTCAGTATCAGCGAATCACCCGAATCCAGACCGGTGACAATTTGGACATCGCGTTCCGTCCGGATTCCGGTGGTCACTTTGGCCGACGTCGCTTTGCCGTCGCGGCA
>CAYVWS010000088.1:1533-10848 GCA_964455535.1 uncultured Ignavibacteriales bacterium
TCGCCTTTGCGAACCGCTCGTCCTTCATCGAAGTTGACCTGTGTCACCCGCCCCGTAATTTCAGAGCGGATCTCAACCTGTTCGTTAGCCAACAGGGTGCCGGTGGCGAGGATCTTGTTTTCAAGAAAACGCGGCTGGACAACCTGAACCTCGACCGGAAGGGCGTTGCTGCCTGCTGATTTGGCTGTCGCCTCTTTGCTGGTGGAGCATCCGGACAGGTACCCGACCATCAGTATGCCGAAATTAGCGAAGGATAGGAGTTGAATCCGACGTCGTGTGCTATACATATGGGGTCCACTTTTAACACATTATGGCCGTTAAAGTTCCGAAATCTCTGGGATCGGCAAGAATGCCGTTCGCCACGGGCCAGTTTAGTCGGCAATCTATTCGACTCCGGTCGCCGGGCAAGAGAATTTTCGACTCCTCACCTCTCCCGGGTTGGCACAGGCGGGTAAAGCCCGGACGACACTATCCGATAACTCTCGTATATGGTACAGCAGTTGAATCAGGGCGGGTTCACCCTTATCGAATTGGTGATCGTGATCGTGGTGTTGGGGATTCTGGCGACGGTCGCCATGCCGACCTACAGCGATATGTCGATCGACGCCAAGTCGACTGCCTGCCGAACCTCGCTTATGAATATGCGCTCGGCGATTTCGGTCTGGAACAGCAAGTCAATCACCACCGGCGCCGGAAACGTCTATCCGCCGATAGACACCCTTCGCAAGGTTGGTTCGGTTCTGGTCGGGCAGATTCCGCCCAATCCATTCCAATTGAAGACGAATGCCCCGGACTCCGTTGTGACCGGTGTCACCAAGGGTGTGATCGTAGGGACACGCGGGGGATGGGCCTACAAGGCCTCGACCGGTGAACTTTGGGCCAACACCGGGACTACCACCACCGGCTCCGGATGCAGCGGAAGTGTGACTATCGGCGAGAACAACTGGTAGTTCTCTACCGAACGCGCCTGTTCTCAAGCACGATTGTCTGATATCCAAAATGATCGGTCTGCTCAATTACTTCAAATGATGTAACCCGCCGTATCAGATCGACGGTCGGCGTATTGTACAAGCAAATCAGAATCCGACGCGGATGCTCTGCCGCCGAGCGGGCAAGCCGCTCAAAGAATCGCTCGGTGATAACGTCGTCGAACGGATTGAACAGTGTGAACAACGTGTCGCAGTTTTCGATCGGATACGAAAGCACGTCCCCCTCGAAGATCGTCAGATCGGCAGTATTACCCGTCGACTCTTGAAATGCCTGAAAATTCTTCCGCGCGGATTCACACAACTCGGCGGCAAACTCCACACCGATAGCGCGTCGGAATCCGACCTCCGCGCCCACCATCAAGATCCGACCTTTGCCGCTGCCCAGATCAACTAAGAGGGTGTCGGGACCGGCCAGCTCACGAAGTCGGGCAAGAGTGCGGCGCAATTCGGCCACCCGAGCCGGCTCATACCGGTGACCGTGCGCCTGATTCTCGCCCGCGACCTGAAGCGATTCGAGCGGCACTGTGCCGCAGGTATCTACACCATATCGAAAGTCAAACCACCGATCTACCAGCACAGCGTATGCTTTGTAACAAGCTCCCGCGATCCCGTGACGGGCGACAACGCGTCTGAATCGCTGCACGACGCTCATCAAAAAAAATCCTACGCCGCGGCTTTAGCCATCTGCTTTTTGCGGCCCATGTAGTAGAGCACCGGAACTGCGATACGGCTGATAGCGAGCGAGGCAACTTCGCCCGCCATCAGCGAGATCGCCAATCCCTGAAAGATCGGATCGAACAAAATGATTCCTGCTCCCACAATTACTGCTCCGGCGGTCAGAAGCATCGGGCGGAATCGGACCGCGCCGGCGTCGATGACTGCCTCCGCAAGCGGCATTCCTTCGGCCAGTCGAAGTTCAATGAAATCGACCAAAATGATTGAATTGCGGATCACAATTCCCGCGCCGGCCATGAATCCGATCATCGATGTGGCCGTGAAAAACGCCCCCATTGCGCCGTGAGCCGGCATGATCCCAATAAGCGAGAAAGGAATCGCCGCCATGACGATAATCGGTGTCAAGAGCGACTGGAACCAGCCGACCATCAGAATGTAAATCAGCACCAGCACCGCGGCGAAGGCCAATCCCAGATCGCGGAAGACTTCGATGGTAATATGCCACTCACCGTCCCATTTGAGCGACGGTTCCGTTGTCGTAAACGGCTGCGTCGCATTGAGCACTTTCAACTGTGCCTCGCTGCCGCCGTATGCGCGCATGTCGAGTTTGGCAAGTTTCTCATTCATGTCGCCGATGGCGTAGACCGGGCTTTCCTGTACGCCGCCGACATCGCCGATGATATAATTCACTGGCATCAGGTTTTTGTGATAAATCGTCTTGTCGACAATTCCTGTTTCCACCCGCACCAGCTCCGACAGCGGCACGAGCGGTGCGGACGGATCGTTGGGACGCTGCACTTTGAGCGTCAACAAATCGGCCTCGCTGGTTTTTCGGTCACGAGGAAGCTCCACAATCAGCGCCACATCCTCGCGTTCATCGGTACGATGGGCGATATCGACCTGAAGTCCCGACACGGCGATCTTCAATGTCTGCGCAATCTGGTCAGCCGAAATGCCGTGCAAAGCGGCCTTTTCGTGATCGACCACGATCGTCGACTTGGGCTGGTCTTCTTCTTCGTAGTAGTCGACATCGACTACGCCCGGAGTAGTTCGAAACACTTCCCGCACGGCACGCCCCAATTCGGTGCGCGATTTGGTGGTAGGACCGTAAATTTCAGCGACAAGCGTCTGCAAGACTGGCGGGCCGGGTGGAACCTCAGCTACGGCAACTCGGGCGTTGTATTTCTTCGCGATCTCCTGCACCCGCGGTCGTACCCGCTTAGCCACATCGTGGCTCTGCGCTGAGCGCTCGCTTTTGCCAACCAGATTGATCTGGATGTCGGCCGAATTGGCTCCGCGTCGCAAAAAGTAATGGCGCACCAGACCGTTGAAATTGTACGGCGCCGAAGTCCCCGCGTAAATCTGATAATTGGTTACTTCCGGCTCACTCTTAATCGCATTCGCAATCTCAAGCGCGGCGCGCGAGGTCTGCTCAAGCGAACTGCTCTCCGGCATATTGATGACAATCTGGAATTCGTTCTTATTGTCGAAGGGCAGCATTTTCACTTTGACAAACCCGATATACACAAGCCCCATCGCGCCCAGCAAAAGCACCGTAATCCCCGAAAGAAACATGAGCCGCGTCTTTGGTCGATTGATCAGCCGACCCATGAACTTGCGATATACCCGCGTGGTAAATCCTTCGCCCTGATCGGCATGACCGGCCAGATGCGCCTGTCCGCCGCGCCAGTGAAGTATCCGCACCGCCGCCCACGGTGTCACGATGAATGCGACCAGAAGCGAGAAGAGCATCGCCGCCGTGGCGCCGATCGGAATCGGCCGCATATATGGTCCCATCAGACCACCGACAAAGGCCATCGGAAAGACCGCAAAGATCACCGCCCACGTAGCGAGTACCGTCGGATTGCCGACTTCGGAAACCGCCTCAATGGCAATCGTGCCCCATGATCGGCCTTTGTTGCCGGGAAGATGCAAGTGGCGGGTGATATTTTCGACCACGACAATGGCATCGTCCACAAGAATACCTATCGAAAAAATCAGCGCGAAGAGGGTGATACGATTCAGTGTAAATCCCGTCAGATAAAACACCAGCAGTGTCAGCGCCAGCGTCGACGGGATCGCCAGCGCCACGATCAATGATTCGCGCCAGCCCAGACTGATCATAATGAGCAGCGCCACACTGACCACGGCGATCATCATATGGAAAAGCAGTTCGTTGGATTTTTCCGATGCTGTTTCGCCATAGTGCCGGGTGATCGTCATACCGATATCGGCCGGCACGAGTTTCGGTTTCAGTTCTTCTACTTTTTCAAGCACGCGGTCGGCCACCGCAATGGCGTTCGTGCCGGGGCGTTTGGCAATCGACAGTGTGACAGCGTGTTCAAATGCCGCGGTCTTGGTATCGGCCGCACCGGAACCGTAGAGCACTACCTGCGATAGTTCTTCGGGGCCATCAACGATACGGGCAACGTCGCGAAGATAAATCGGACGGTCATTCTGAACGCCCAGAACGATTCTACCGACATCGGCAACGTCAGTTAGAAATCCGCCGGTCTCGATTACTATGTTTTGATTATCCTTGATCAAAGCGCCGGCTTTGGTCTGGCGATTGGCCTGCTGAACAATCGGAATGATGGCGGCCGGATCAAGATGTCGCGCGGCCAAAGCCGCCGGATCGAGCTGGATTCGATACTGGCGGCGCAAGCCGCCAATGATGTTGGTCTCGGATACATCCGGCACTTGCTTAATCTCAGTTTCCAGTTCGGCGACCAAACGTCGAATCGTATAGTGATCGGCGGAAGCGCTGTGAAATGTCAACGCCAGAATCGGGACATCATCAATCGACCGCGCCTTCAGAAGCGGAAAAGAAACACCGGGCGGAATCCGGTCGAAGTTGGACTGGAGTTTCTGATTGAGTTTCACCAGACTATTTTCCATTTCCTGCCCGACCAGAAAACGGACAATCACCAAGGCTTCCTCGGGCTTCGAGATAGAGTAGACATACTCGACTCCGGGAATTTCCCAGGCGAGTTTCTCGACCGGTGTGGCCACGCGTTCTTCAACTTCTTTGGCCGTCGCGCCAGGTACCGATACCATGATATCAACCATCGGGACTTTGATCTGCGGCTCTTCTTCGCGCGGCAAAAGCAAGACAGCCATACCGCCCAAAAGCACCGAGGCGATGATCAACAGCGGGGTCAGCTTAGAATCGATAAAGCTCCGCGCCAACGCGCCAGCCAGCCCCTTATTTCCCGCGCCCGGAATATTTGGTCCAGTCATGGGCGGATCTCCAGCGAGTCACCGTCGGAAAGCGTTTCAAGTTCCGATGTGACTACCTGCTCGCCTTCAGTCAGGCCCGCCAGAATCTCTATCTGTTCGCCAATTGTTTTGCCGCTGCGCACGAGTCGAATTTGCGCGTGATGATCTGGTGCGACAGCAAAGACAATTTCAAGCTGACCCCGCTTTACGAGCGCCGTCGCCGGAACCAGCAAACCTCCGTGCGCCGAGGTCGAAAGCATCAGCCGCCCAAACTGCCCGCCGCGAGCTCCGCTGTTGCGGGGGATTTCGAGCTTGGCCAAAAAAGATCGGGTGGCCGCGTCGGCGGCGGGGGAGAGTTCGACCACTTTGCCCGTTACCCGTGCGTTTCCCGGATCAAGCATGATCGGCAAGGTATCGCCATGCGCGATCCAGGCACGGCGCGATTCAGGAATGCTGACTTCAAGCCGCGGCGCAGCGTCTTCCTCCACTGTGAACAGCGACCTTCCGGGAACGGCCAGATCGCCGATGTCAATTTTCTTCTCGGTAATTCTTCCGGCAAAGGGCGATACAATCCGGGTGTAACTGAGCATGGCCTCTGCTTCCGCCAGTCCCGCGGCGGCAACATCGGCCTGCGCCTTGACGGCGTCGTATTCCTGCTGGGACACCAGCTTGCGCGACAGGAGCGAATCGTAGCGCACCAATTCGACGGCAACCTGACGGCTCACCGCGCGCGCCTGGTCGACCCGCGCGGAAACATCGCGGCTGTCCAGCTGCGCCAGCAACTGACCGGCCGAAACCGCCGAGCCCAGAGTCACCGGTATTTCCTCGACCCGTCCCTGCACTTTACTTTGAATGTCGGCTCGGTTGCGCGGCACGACGGTACCCATCAATTCTTCACGGTCCGAACCGGCGGACCGTTCGACGGCCGCCACACTCACCGCGACGGGAGCGCCGACGGAACTCGCGTGGTCGGTCTTGTCGCCTGAACACCCGGCGACGGCCAATAAAACGCTACTGAGTAGGGGGACCAGCAGACTATATCTCATGTACAAGCTCTCCTATCTGCAGGCGACCTTTTTTTGCAGATCGCCCTTGACAATAACATAAACATATGCTTATATATATATGTGCCGATAAAAAAAGCAACTGATTTTTCCGATCTGTCCGACCGGCGGCTGGAGCTGGTGGCCGCCTGTTTTCAGGCGCTGTCCGATCCGACCCGCCTGAAAATCCTTCGCGCCCTCAAATCCGGAGAGCGCACCGTCCAGGAACTGGTCGACTTGTTCGACTATACACAACCGAACATCTCGCGTCACCTCTCAATTTTGGCTCAGTCGGGACTGGTGAAAAAGACCAAAAAGGGCGCGTTTGTGTATTATGGTATCGCCAATCCGCGCGTCTTCTATCTCTGCGACGGCGTCTGTTCGCATATCGGGAAGACGATCGAGCGATTCTCGGCCGACTAGACTTCTTAAGATCGAACGGCTTTGGTCGTCGCAAACCTGGCAAATCGACCCGATCTTGGCCTTGGTAACCCGACCTTCAGGTCGGGCTCTTCGATTGCGTCGTCGCAACCACCGAAGTATCTTTGATCCCCGAGGATACCTTCATGGACAATAGTGAATTCCGCCAACGCGCTCATGAACTGGTCGGCTGGATGGCCGACTACTTGGAGCATATCCGCGACTACCCCGTCAAATCGCAGGTCGAGCCGAAGCAGATTTTCAAACAACTACCGGCCTCAGCTCCAGTGAGCGCGGAATCTTTCGACGCCGTCTTCCGTGACTTTCAAAAGATCATCATGCCGGGGATCACTCACTGGCAGCATCCGTCGTTCTTTGCCTACTTCCCCGCCAACTCCAGTGGACCGTCGATCCTGGCCGAAATGCTGACTTCGACCCTCGCGGCACAATGTATGATCTGGCAAACCTCGCCGGCCGCCGCCGAACTCGAAGAGCGAGTGATGCAGTGGCTGCGCGAAATGATCGGCCTGCCGCTGCAATTCGAGGGTGTGATACAAGACACCGCCTCGACCGCCACCCTTTGCTCGATCCTCACGGCGCGGGAAAAGTACTCCAATTTTTCTGTCAACGAACGCGGTCTGGATTCCTCCCACCGTTTTGTCGTCTACTGTTCTTCGGAAACACATTCCTCAATTGACAAAGCAGTCAAAATCGCCGGGCTCGGCAAAGAGCGATTGCATAAAGTAGGCGTCGACAATTCCTTCGCGATGGATCCCAAAATGCTCGAGCGAGCGATCGAGGGCGATCTGGCCCACGGCCTCACGCCGCTTTGTGTCGTCGCCACGATCGGCACTACCGGATCAACCGCCATCGATCCGCTCAAAGCCATCGGCGAGATCTGTCGCCGCCACAAGATTTGGCTGCATGTCGACGCCGCTTTTGCAGGATCCGCGCTCATCCTGCCTGAAATGCGATGGATGATCGACGGCATTGAGGCGGTCGATACGTTTGTCTTCAACCCGCACAAGTGGATGCTGACCAATTTCGACTGCACCGCATACTTTGTGCGCGACCGCGAAGCCCTCATTCGCACATTTGAAATTCTTCCGGAGTATCTTAAGACTTCCGAGAACCAACGAGTCAACAACTACCGCGATTGGGGAATTCAACTCGGACGACGTTTCCGCGCCCTCAAACTCTGGTTTGTCATCCGCTCGTACGGTGTCGAAGGTCTGCAGGAGATAATCCGCAATCACATCGCCATGGCCACTGGCCTTGAGAAAGTCATATCTGCGACGCCCGACTTTGAGCTTCTCGCTCCTCGCTCGGTGAATTTAGTGTGTTTCAGATATCATCCGGTCGGTATCGATGACCTCACGCGGCTTAACGATCTAAACGAGAAACTCGAACACTCTCTAAATGCCACCGGCAAACTCTACCTCACCCACACCAAACTGCATGGCGCCTACACACTTCGCATGGTGATCGGGCAGACTAGTGTCACGCAAGCCGACGTCGACTCTGCTTGGGCGCTGATCCAAACCACCGCGCGAAGTCTCTGAATCAGGATACAGTGATGGCCGAATTCGATCGAAACGACAGTGTCGGCGGCCAGTTTCCCGCAACTCGCCATTCAGCGATACTGGCGCTGTCAGCTAGCGACGCTGTCGCGCGCGACCGGGCGCTCGATCTTCTCATTCGCGCCTATTGGAAACCACTTTACAAATATTCGCGCATCCGCTGGCGGATGACCCCCGACGACGCTTCCGATCTGGTGCAAAGTTTTTTCGCCACCGCCCTTGAAAAAGAGTATCTGCAATCCTACGACCAATCCAAATCGCGATTCAGGACTTTTTTGCGGGTCTGTCTCGATAGATTCGCCGCCAACGAAAATCGCAGTCGCGCCAGTCTAAAACGAGGCGGGGGACAGGAAGTGATTTCCATTGAACAATCTTCCGCCGAACAGGACTTGCAGTCGGGCGGGATGATCATCCCTTCCGATATCGACACCTGGCTCGAACGCGAATGGGCGCGCCAGTTGTTCACGATGGCGATCGAGCGATTGAAAGCAGAATGTGAGCGAGAAAGCAAGGGCGTCCACTTTGCGCTCTTTCACCGCTACGATCTCGCCGACCACGACCCCGACCAACCGCTTACGTATGACATGCTCGCCGCGCAGTACAAAGTATCTGTCACCGATGTCACCAACTACCTTGCGACGATGCGCCGTCGTTTCCGTGCCCATGTGCTGGATCTCATCCGCGAACTTACGGCCTCGGATGAGGAATATCGAGAGGAAGTCCGCACACTTCTTGGAATGAAGATCTGATGGACAACCTCTCCGATAATTCGCTCGGTCGCCTGCGTGATTTGGTAGACCTGCCCGATCTGTCCGCGACCAAATACCGCATGATCCGGCCGGTCGCCGCCGGCGGCATGGGGAGTGTCTATCTTGTCGAAGACACAGAACTCAAGCGCGAAGTTGCCCTCAAGGTCCTCACCACTCCGCTTGATACCGAGACACTTCACACTCGCATGGTGCGCGAAGCCCAGATTATTGCCATGCTCGAGCATCCCGCCATCGTGCCGATTCACGATGTCGGCCGGCTCCCCGACGGTCGCCCCTTCTATATAATGAAGTATGTGCAGGGCGAAACGCTCATTAGCTATGCTGCCAGAGAGCACTCGCTGACTGATAAACTGATCATCCTTCAACGTCTCTGCCAGGCCATCGGCTTTGCCCATTCGCGCGGCGTGATTCATCGCGACCTGAAACCCGAAAATATCATGGTCGGCTCGTTCGGCGAAGTTCTTGTCATGGACTGGGGCGCCGCCCGCGCGACCGCGACCAACTCCAAAGACGCTGAGACCACTTCGCCGCATGCGTCGCCGCACGCTACAGCCGACGGCGCGATCATCGGGACACTTTCCTACATCTCGCCCGAACAAGCGTCTGGCGATCAGTCGCG
>CAYVWS010000089.1:0-10778 GCA_964455535.1 uncultured Ignavibacteriales bacterium
CTGACAATCCGAATTGTTCTTCGGGTTGCCCATCCGGATTGGTGATGATTGTCGCCATCGCCGATCTCATCACGGTTGAGACCGTCCCGAGTTGTCAGTCGCCGAAATATGTAGAGAATCTTCCCGTCAGCCTGGCGAACATGTCGTTTATTGTTACAACGGATCGGAGCTTGGAGTGCCAGATCGTGCCTATTCGTTTCTACTGGACCGATTGTGCGGCGAACCTGCTTTCCGGATGGGAAGGGGCCCCCGCGCTCGTGAGCTGCCATGTTACGGATTGGGACAACGAACAGCCGATCGAGAGCCCCGAAGATACCTTGCCCGGGTACCTGGGTGCACCGAACTCGTGCCTGGCTTCCGGGAATAATCAGCCGCTCCGCGATGTGCAATTGCACAATGGCTATGTCGAGATTGTGTGTGAAGACTCAATTGACTTTCGCGGCGACCTGAACCTAAACGGACTGGCGTACGAAATAGCGGACGTGGTTGTATTTCTCAACTACTTCATCTCAGGACCGCAGGCATTTGGAGATCACGTCGAGGGTTCAATCGCGGCCTCGGATGTAAACAGCGACGGCATTCCGCTCTCGGTGCCCGATCTGGTCTTGATGATCAGAATCATACTGGGCGAAACCGGCCCGCTACCGAAAGAGCTGACAACCCAGATAGCGGCTGTGGTCAATGACAACGGCAAAATCTCCGTTTCGGGAGTAGATGCATTAGGCGGCGCCTTCTTTGTGTTCAAGGGTGATGTCGAACCGACTACCACTCGGACCGATTTTCTTATGTATCACGCCTTTGACGGCGTCAATACCCGGGTGCTGGCGCTGATGCCGTTCCAGAATGTTTCCGAGGCGCGCGGATTTACAGGCGAACTCTTCGACGTGCCGAATGGCGAGATTTTATCAGTCGAATTGGCTGACATCAGTGGTAACCGGGTTGAATCCAGTGTGGGGCTGCCGGTTACTTTCGATTTGCGTCAGAATTATCCGAATCCGTTCAATCCGGCCACGACGATCAGCTTCGACTCACCGAAGGGCGGTGCGTACAAGATTACCGTCTTTAATGCGGCCGGTCAGAAAGTGACCGAGCTTTCCGGTATCGCAACTGTCGGGACCAATAGTGTCGAATTGAATTTGTCAGGAAATTCGTCCGGCGTGTATTTGTACCGATTGGAGACGGAGGGATATTCAGCGACACGGAAAGCAGTTTTGTTGAAGTAGAGGCGCATGAAGTCGAGCCTTGACATATCTGTATGAAACCGCAGTCGCTTCGAAGATGCGGTTGCTTAGCGCGAGAGAGCGCGTTGCGGAGCGCGCTCGTCGCGATTCTATTCAGCGTTCTTTCTCCCTTGGATAATTCGGCGGCTTCGGAAATGGGCAATTGGTATGTTCGATGGAGCGATGCCGCCGTCCAATACGGGGCAGTGGTCGGCAACACCATCTATCTGGACAGCGCCGAGTCGGAGGTGAGATTCCCGGTCTTCTACGCCAACGGCTCCGACACTTCCTACAACGTGACAAACGGATTCGTGGTGTATAGTGACGCGGATGGAGTCCCTGGAAACGGTCTGCCCGGCAGTCGAAGCACGGGGACCGCGAGATGGGGATTTCATAGCTACGACGGCGGCAATTACAAGGTCGGCAGTCAATCCGGTCCGTCTATCGGGCTGTGGGTAGATACGACCGGGTACTTTCCGAAGTCGGATTTTGACTCAATCTTCAGATTCGATTGCTATCGGTGTGATGGACTGTTGATCGACACGCTGATGTTGACCGGTGTCGGGTCGCACTCGAGCGGCATAGGGCTGCGCCCTCGCGATTCGGGTGTCATGTTTGTTATCCGGATTTTGGCCAAAGCCGTCGATACCGGGAAGTGGATCTGCGTTGACTCTATCACCCACAATCGCACAATCAACAAATGGAAGTGGCCGAGTCTTGCATGCGCTGATACGGCATGCGGCGATCAATTCCCGGCGTGGAGCGGCCCAAAGTGTTTTGTCATCCGTTCATCAAGCGACCCGGCCGGAAGGATTGCCAACCGAATTCCGCGCCTTGAGAGTCGGCCGGAACAGAAGACAACCTACGATTTTAACACAACCGGAATACCGCAGGCGGGCGTGCGATGGCATGTGTCTTCGGGCCCGGCAGGATAGACTCACTTACCGGCTTGTATGAAGTGGATAGTCTGCCCACGGGAAGATTTGCGGTCGCGGTGGTTCTCAGCGACACCGCAGGCAATTGGCCGCCGGACGAATGTGCGTTTGAAGTTGTCACGGCCATCCCTGAAATATCAAACAGATTTTCGGATGTCGAGACATCATCCTGCAACGTGTTCACCTACGATTTCGACATTGCCGGCGTCGAGCAATCGGGTGTGCGCTGGTCAATCGTCTTTGGACTGGGGTCGATTGACTCAAAGACGGGAGTGTATCGACTTGGCCGGTTTCTCGCAGAGAACTATACCGTTACGATAAAAGTGTGTGACACGGCTTACCCGGACCTTTTTGCCGAGAGCGAATTCACCGTTCACGTCAAAAGTTGTCATCTCGCCAATAATCCCGGTTACTTTACTACTAATACTTGCACGCCGATAACGTGGGACTTTGATCTTTCCGGTTCCGATCAAAGCGGATTCCGCTGGCAAATTTATCGAACGGTGGGAACCATCGACTCGATCACAGGTCTTTACACCCTATCCTCCCCCGTAGAAGGTTATTATCGGTGTTACGCGGTAGTATGGCCTGTCGCCGGAGACCTGGAGCCGATTCCCTTCTCTTTTGACGTGAACGTGACTCAGGGCGGCCTGCGATTCAAGTCCCTGGCCCCAAGTCCGCAAGTGCTGGCCGGTGACTCAAGCTCGCAACGCATCGAGATAACCAGCTCCTGCGGCCCGGTAAGGTTTTTTGAGATCCAGAGTGAACTTCACGGGGCAACGCTTGATTCAGCCCGCGGTATTGTAACATATATTGGTGAACCAGCCGATGCCGACTACGACGCACATTGTATGCAAGTCGGAATGACAGATGGTACGGATACGTTGACGTGTGATGTTTGTTGGATTGTCATCGGAAGCTGTCCGTACAAGATATCGATCAGCCGCGAACACGAAGCTGTCCCCGGACAGCGGGTGGAGGTGGCTGTATCGCTGACCTCAATTTCTCCGGAAAGAGGGCTCGGCGGTTTCAATCTCCACTTGCGCACCGATCCGAACGTACTATTTCTCCAAACGATCATGCCGGGCAAAATCGTGGCTGACTGCGGCTGGGAGTATTTTACTTATGGTCTCCCGTACGATCCGTATTGCTGCCGAAACGGGGAGATCGGCATTGTCGGAATTGCCGAGACTGACAACGGCGATATTCATCCATTGTGTCTGGTGCCACCATATGTCGGCGCGCTTCCGACAACGCTCGCCACGATACAATTCATAGTAATGAAAATGCCCAACGGGAGGTGTCCGGAAATTCCGGTGCAATTTTACTGGAATGACTGCCGAGACAATCTGATTACCGACGCTTCGGGAAAGGGGTATTTCGGCAATTGTCATATCTTTGATGCCGACAAACCTCAGCCCATCGACAATCCGCTGGGAGTTCTGCCGGGCCGTACGGGAATACCTGATGCGTGCCTCAACGAGGATCCGGAAAGAGTAATTTGGCGCGGTGTCGAGTTTGCAAACGGCTCAGTCGATTTTGTGTGCGTCGATTCGGTCGATCCAAGGGGCGATATCAACTGGAACGGCCTGCCGTTCGAAGTCGCCGACTTGGTCATGTATTTGAACTATCTGCTGTACGGAAATGCCGCCTTCGGCAATCATGTCGACGGTTCACGGGCGGCGTCGGATATCAACAAGGACGGCGACTATTTGACGTTGAGTGATGCAATTGGTCTGGCCAGAATTGTGAATGGCGAATCGATACCATCATTGCCATTCTATCCGAAGCCGACGGCCGTGGTGACAAGAAAAAACGGCATGCTCTCTGTCGCGAGCAGCGTCCCACTTGGCGGAATTCTTCTGACACTGAAGCAATATGAGACGACTTGGTCGAACAATGAGAATATGTATTTGTACGCGGTGTGGGAGGGTGAAAGGACGCGCATCCTCGCGACAATTCCGATTTCATTCGGTCAGTCGATTGCCGGGTTCGAGGGCGAACTCTTTCATGTCGGCGACGCCGAAATCGAGTCGATGGAAATGGTGGATACGTATGGTGGCACCATCGAATTTGAGCCGACTATTCCCACGAAGTTTGCCGTCAGTCAGAACTATCCCAATCCATTCAATCCGACCACGACAATCAGCTTTGATATGCCGGCAGCGGCGGAGTATACACTTACGGTTCACTCCGTGACCGGGCAAGTCGTTTACAAGGTCCAGGACATGGCCTTGCCGGGCAGGAATGAGGTATCCCTCAGTCTTAGGGGGAGAGCATCGGGCGTCTATTTCTACACCATTGAAGCCCTTGGATATTCGGCGACACGGAAAGCGGTGCTGCTAAAGTAGGGCGTACTTCAGACGCAGGTATCCCGGCCAACCATACGTGGACAGCTCACCTCGCTCATAACGTCGACAAACGGCGGTCGTGAAGGGGGCTTGCCAAGTCGTATCTCGTTGAATACATTACGGGTTCGACGGATTTTACAACGATGAAGATGACGATGTTGATATAGCGACCGGGAGGTTGACAAAATGTCTGGCCATTCAAAATGGGCAACCATAAAACGCAAAAAAGGCAAACTCGATCAGGAGCGCGGGAAGATCTTTACCCGGCATATCAAGGAAATCACGACCGCCGCGCGGGTAGGTGGCGGAGACCCCGAAGGCAATCCGCGACTCCGGACGGCGATTTTGGCGGCCAAGGCGGCCAACATGCCGCAGGACAATATCAAGCGCGCGATTTTGAAGGGCACGGGTCAGCTTCCGGGAGTCAGCTATGAAGCGATCACCTACGAAGGGTACGGCCCGGGCGGCGTAGCGGTCTACATGGAAGTCATGACCGACAACAAGAATCGCACAGTGGCCGACATTCGCCATCTGTTGACTAAGTACAACGGCAATCTCGGCGCTAACGGGTGTGTAGCGTGGATGTTTGAAAGCCGCGGCGTAATCACGGTCGAATTAACCGCTGCCGATGAGTCCAAACTGATGGAAATCGCAATGGACGCCGGCGCGGAGGATTTCAATAGCGAATCGGGCGCCTACGAAATTGTCACGCAGCCGCAGGACCTTGAGACTGTTAAAGAGGCGCTCGAAAAGGCCGGCATTCCGATGGTCTCATCCGAAGTGACCATGATCCACAAGAACTCAGTCAAGCTGACATCTGAAGGCGAAGCTGGCTCGATGCTGAAGCTTATGGAAGCGCTCGAAGAGCATGACGATGTCCAGAAAGTCTACGCTAATTTCGATATCGACGAAGAACTGCTTACCAAGCTCGCGTAGTCGTTTCGAACAGATCCTCAAGCCACTCCCTCTCGGAGTGGCTTTTTCTTTCTGGTCCGGAAGTTATTGACACGGCGCGGGCGGCGTGAACGAGATATACAGATAATCTATCAGGGCGGTGAGATCGGAGATGTCGACTCCGGGCTGGCCGTCGATGTTTGCTTCTTCAAAGCAGCACAGCGGAGCAAAGCTGATGTACAGATTGTCTATCAATACGGAAAGGTCGCTGATGTCGACCAGGTCCCCCTGCGAACAATCGACATTTCCGGTCGTGCCGATACAGCAGGGGGTGGTAACACACTCATCAGGATACCCGTCGAGATTGACATCGTGAAGTACACCCGACGACAAGTCCAGATTGTCGGCGATGCCGTTTTGGTTGCAGTCGGCGCGTGACGACCAGTTGATCGTGCGACCAACGGTAAATTTTCGGATGAGCGGGGAAGAATAACTGATCTTTACAGACACCTGAGCGATCGGGCCGCCGACGGTCTCGTAGATGCGATCGGCGGTCAACGGAAAGTCGGGGCCGGTTTCCGTCTGAACAATTCCACCGAGTTTCCATTGGTAACTCAGACCGGAAATCGGAATCGGCGTCACTGTAAAGTTGACATCGGTGTTTCCAGCGAGCACAGTACTGGCCGGGACGGGGGCTGCGGTGTCGGCAAGATTTACTTCGTCGAAGAAGTGCTGCAGGAGCGCCTCTTTGCAGACGGGGCAGTACCCAACCCCTAAAGAACGCATCAAACAATTAAGCCAGGGGCGATAAATGCCTGTTGTCTGGTATCGCGCGCCTTCAAATGCGCCGACTTTGCTCGCATAGGGGGAAGTCGCCGGCGTGGGAAGGGGCGTAGTGGAATCAACCCAGATGAGCCACTTGAGTGCGGGACCGGTGAAATCGAAGTCGACATTGGGTTCGGGGTCTCCCGGCGGATAGCCGGGGTAGGGATCAGAGTATTCGTCGGCCAGGCCGCCGTAAGTGTGGCCGTACTCGTGAAGGATAATCTCGCTGGCGGAGGGGTGTACTGATGAAACCGAGATGAACCCGCCGGAGCCGCCGTACTTTGTCGAATTAACAAGGATGAAAATGGCGTCCCAGACACCAGCGCCTACATACGTGTTGGCGGCGGCGATGGCGCGCGATTGGCCGGTACTATTGATCGCCAGCAGGCGCTCGATGCCCGAGGTCCAGAACGACGAATTGAAATAGGTGTCTTTGAATGTCCCCTGCGGGTCGTTGTCCGAGCCCGATTGATTGCTCTCCACGTCGATGCGATAGACATTCGCCGCCGAAAAGGCCTGATCCCAGGGCGACTTACCCAAAAAAGCCGAGACCAGCGCGCTCGCAGAGTTGGTAAACGAGCCGGTGCCGAGGTCCGCCGAAGTATACCCGTCGCCCAGAACTACGACAACCATTCGGTTGGCATCGGGGCCGGTGTCGCGAATCTTGGCCGAGCCGACTGGACCCGCGGCAGGCTTAAGAGACGGCGGCGAGACTCGACCAATTGGCAGTGTCAAAGTTCGACTTTGGAAGATTTCAGGGATAGCCCCGGCGGCTCCGGTCGATCTCGACAAGCGAAGTTGATTCAAAATGAGCGCGGACGGTGCGGTGGTTGCCGCGGGGCCGTGAATACGCAGGACAATCAATCCCTCATCTGGTATGACGATCTGGCAGACGGACGAATCCCCTGGGGCGGTTCGGAAGCCGAGGGGCAGCTGTTCGGTCGCTGTCAGCAGGGTTGTCCCCGCGCTATTCTGCCAGTCAACGGCGTAGTCGATCTTGATGGGTGCGCCTGTGAGTCCGGGTGTGGTGGGTACCTTGTTCATTGGCGGAAGGGGAGTGGCCTCAATAATCTGAGCGGTGTCGGCGGAATATGAGACCACGAGTTGCCAGTAGACTGGTTCCGACGCTGCCGCGATGCGTGGCAACAACAAGCAAAGGAACAATGTGATAGACAGTTTCTTCACGGGCGGGTAACCTGTAGTCAGCCGGCAGACGGCGTTTTGTACACAACTTACACCTTGAATCCGATCTGTCAAGGCGATACTTGGACTCCTCTTTGTTGTTGATATTAGATCGGCAGTTTGGCACTTTTGTCTCATGCGAATTCTTGGCATAGACCCTGGGCTTGGCATAACCGGATATGGCGTGATCGACACCGGTCGTGCGGCGCCGCAACTCATCGAGGCCGGGGTGATTCGCACCAACGATCAGAATACGATGGCCCAGCGGCTCAGCGAAATTGCGACAGCGATTGACGAGATAGTCGGAGAGTTCTCGCCCGATGTCGTCGCGATCGAAGAATTGTACTCACACTACGAACATCCGAAAACAGCGATAATAATGGGGCACGCGCGTGGTGTGGTCTTCTTGAAGGCCGCCGAACGCGGCCTGCCGGTTTTCCCGTATGCGGCGACGAGAGTCAAAAAGTCGCTTCTGGGAAATGGCCGGGCTACTAAGAGCCAGGTGCAATTGATGATCAGAACATCGCTCGGACTTTCGCAGACCCCCGATCCGCCCGATGCGGCCGACGCTTTGGCGGTGGCACTTTGTCACCTTCGGGCGCAGGTTGTATCCTGCTCACATGAAAAAGTGGGGGCTCGATGATCAGTCGACTTACCGGAACATTGCGGCACGTGCACGATCAGTATGCGCTGGTGGAAAATGGCGGGTTGTCGTATGAAGTATTGCTGCCTTCCGCGGTGGCGCTGAAATTAAAAGATGCCGGCGAAGGGCAAGAAATCAGTTTTGACACGCTGTATTATATCGAAGCGGGGGATAAGAAATCGAACCATTATCCGCGCCTTGTTGGTTTCACCAATCCGGTAGACCGCGAGTTTTTCCAGGTTTTCACCCAGGTCCCCGGAATGGGGATCAAGAAAGCGCTCAAATCGCTCATCCTGCCCATTCGGGATATCGCAGTGGCTATTGAAAACAAAGATACGTCGACACTCAAGCGATTGCCGGGGGTCGGCGGACGACTGGCGGATATGATGATCGCCGAATTGAACGGCAAAGTGGCCAAGTTTGCGCTTTCGAAGAGTGTCGAGGCGCTGGCGGTGCGCGAGACGGTGTCATCGCCGGCCTCGGTTGAGGCACTATCAGTGCTTCTGCAGCTGCAGTATAAGCGGCAGGAAGCCGAGGAGATGATTGCTGCGGCGATGAAGGCCAACCCGCTAATCACGCAAGCGGAAGATTTGATTCAGGTAATCTTCCGCAGTGGCCAAAAGAGCGGAGTGGCGACGCCATGACCCGCGAGCGAATTGTCACCGGCGGCGCGATCACGCCTGACGAAGATCTAGTCCAGTTTTCACTGCGGCCGAAAGTCCTGCGCGAGTATATCGGTCAGAAAGAACTCAAAGCGAAACTTGAGATTTTGATTGCAGCTGCCAAAGGGCGGGGGGAGCCCGTTGAGCACGTACTTTTGTATGGTCCACCCGGTCTTGGCAAGACGACGCTCGCGCACATCATCGCCAATGAGATGGGCTCAAAGATCATCAGCACCTCGGGGCCGTCGCTTCAACGGGCCGGTGATCTGATGGGAATACTTACAAATCTCAATGAAGGTGATATCCTGTTCATCGATGAGATTCACCGCCTCTCGACCGTTATCGAAGAATTCATCTATCCCGCGATGGAAGATTTCAAAGTTGATTTCGTCGTGGACAAGGGCGCGTTTGCCAAAGTAATCAATGTCCCGTTGAAGCGATTCACCTTAGTTGGCGCGACTACTCGCGCCGGGATGATATCCGCGCCGCTGCGAGACCGGTTCGGGCTGCACTATCATATCGATTTTTATCCGCCGGCTGATCTTGAGGAGATCATCGTACGCTCAGCAAAGTTACTTGAGATCGAAATCTCACGCGAGGCGGCGGGAATAGTTGCGTCGAGGTCGCGCGGAACGCCACGCATTGCCAATCGGCTATTGCGGCGGGTGCGCGATTACGCTGCGGTGAAGTCAAATGGCAAGCTGACCGTTGAAAGCGCAGGGGCGTCGCTTGATGCCGAAGGAATCGACGCCGCCGGTTTGGATCAGCTGGACCGAAAGCTGCTTCAGATCATCATCGACTACTACAAAGGCGGTCCGGTGGGAATAGAAGCGCTCGGCGCGACGCTCAACGAAGAGGTTGACACGCTCGTTGACATGGTCGAGCCGTATCTCTTGAAGATCGGATTTCTTCAGCGCACCAAGCGCGGGCGAATGGCCTCGCACGAGGCGGCATCGCATCTTGGGCTGAAATTGCCCGGCGCAACTCCACAACAGTCGCTCTTCTGAGCCGACTAATCTTGGCAGGTCTGTGTGACTCCAACAACTCCTGAAACCGCAGTATCAGTCGTCAATTGGTGGGGAATTTTATGGACATCGTGCGGACTTGCGGCCATACTGTGGGGCTACAACTTCTACACAAGCACCCTGTCAGGTCGTGAATACCGGAAAGGCAGTGCGGCGCCGTCGGTAGGTCATACCAAATTGGGCGGGAAGTCATGGTGGCGGAGTCGGGTAAGTGTCTTTCCACTGGTAGTGCTGCTTAGCTACCTTGGACTTGTTTGTCTGCTTGTCCGGTCGTGTTGGTTTCTTGGATTGGCGGTATGGTGGTTTTCAAGCGCGGCAGTGGTAGTCTGGGTTCTCTGGGTGAAGCCATCAATTGAGAAAAACAAAGCTGCGGCGGCAGAAAAGGCGCGGCGAGAATCGCAGGCAGCAGAAATCGGCCCGTTCCCTCGCGGTGATGAGGCCGACTATGTCGTGGTCTCGCCGTACGAGCCGGTTGATTCTGAAAAGCGACCGTGGTGGAAGCCGCGACGATCGTCGTCGGATGTGGACTAAAATATGCGCGACGACGATATCCGTTTATTGATGCAGTCGCTCGGTGCGCAAATATTGGGGCAGCATCTGGCGGCCACCGGGGCGGTGTCGGTGTTGCTGACGGAAACTCTTCGATTCCGGGATCAGCTTTTCGCCGACACGGGTGTACGACTGACAGCCGGCGACACGCGCGAAGCGCTTACAGCGCTGGAATTGTATCTGGACACCAAAAAGCTCCCCGAAAATCTGACGAGCGAGCAAGCGGCTCTGGCCCAGTTATACGTCGACCGGCTGACACTTTTCAAGCGGTCGTAGCGACCAATTCTCGTTATCTTTCCCTCGATGGACATCTCTTTGTTTGATTTCGACCTGCCGCGGGAGCTTATCGCGCAGTATCCCGCCGATCAGCGGACCGATTCACGCCTGTTGGTTCTGGACCGTGAATCGGGAGACGTACAGCATCGTACGTTCCCCAACCTCTTGGAATTTCTCAACCCGGGCGACGGTTTGGTCATCAACAATACCAAAGTC
>CAYVWS010000090.1:0-10752 GCA_964455535.1 uncultured Ignavibacteriales bacterium
AACCGACATCGAGGCACCGTCGCCACGACGCACGCCGAGCTTCATGATCCGGGTGAATCCGGAAGTGCGCTCGGTGAACTGCGGCAGAATGTCCTTGTACAATTTCTTGTAGATGTCACGGACATGAATCGATTTGGCGACTTGACGCTTGGAAGCGACGGTGTTCTGCTTGGCGGTCGAAATGATGCGATCCACGATCGGCTGAAGCGCTTTGGCTTTCGCGTCGGTGGTGCGGATCATGCGATGTTCAAAGAGCGACATCGCCATATTGGCCAGCATCGCGTCGCGGTGCGAGGCGGTGCGTCCGAGTTTAACTACTTTGTCCTGATGTCCCATGGATATATCACCAAACCTTACTTTTTGCTTTCAAGGAACTTGGAGATATCCATACCGAAGTGGAGATCCATGGATTCCAGAAGCGATCCGATTTCGTTGAGGGATTTGCGGCCGAAATTGCGGTATTTGAGCATATCGGCTTCCGACTTCGTGACCAGCTCTTCGAGCGTCTGAATATTGGCGGCGCGCAGACAGTTCGATGAACGCACCGACAATTCGAGTTCGTCGACGCGGGTCTTGAGCAAGTTGCGCACGCGCGAGACTTCTTCGTCCTCGGGCTTGTCTACGGGCACCAGCACCGCTTCGTCCATGTGGATGAAGAGCTGAAGGTGATCTTTGAGAAGCTTGGAGGCGTACGAGAGCGCATCTTCGGGAGTCACAGCGCCATTGGTCGTGATTTCGAGGATCAGACGATCATAGTCGGTCTTTTGACCGATACGCGTGTTTTCGACGGTATAGGCCACGCGGGTGACCGGCGAAAAGAGCGAGTCAACGTAAACGGTACCCACCGGAGCTTCGGGGCGTTTGTTCTGCTCGGAGAGCAGGTAGCCGCGGCCGTCGGCGATATCCATTTCCATTTCGAAATCGATATCGTCGGTCAGTTCGCAGATGTGCGCGTCGGGATTGAGAATTTCGACTTCGGAGTTTCCTTCGAACATGCCGGCGGTAACTTTGCCGCGCTTGTTGCTGCGGAAACGGATCGTGCGCATTTCGTCGGAGTGCAGACGAATGATAAGACCTTTGACGTTGAGCACGATATTGGTGACATCTTCATAGAGTCCCGGCAGAGTGGCGAACTCGTGCAGGCATCCCTTGATACGAATCGAAACGACCGCCGCGCCCTGAATGGACGACAGCAGGACGCGACGAAGCGAATTGCCGAGCGTGACGCCGTAACCGCGTTCCAGCGGTTCGACGATGAAGCGAGAGTAGTTTTCAGACGCCGATGAGCGGTCGTTGACCACTTCCTGCGGCATCGTCAGGGGCTTCCATTTCATATGTATACGATCTCCTCCGGTTCGTCGGTTACTTCGAGTACAACTCGACAATGAGTTGCTCGTTGGCCGTGAGCGGGATATCAGAACGCTTCGGCATTTCGAGAAGTTCGCCCTCAAGCGACGCTTTGTTCAGACGCAGCCAGGCGATTTCTTCGCCGCGGCCGAGTTTCAAGGCGCCGTGAATCATTTCGAGATTCTTCGATTTGTCTTTGACGCGGATCACTTGGCGCGGCTTGACGGAGAACGAGGGAATATCAACGATGTGGCCGTCGACCAGAATGTGCCGGTGACGCACCAGTTGCCGGGCCTGCTTGCGCGAGGCGGCAAAGCCCAAGCGATAGACCAGATTGTCCAGCCGCGTTTCCAAAAAAAGCACCAGCTCTTCACCGGTGACACCGGTGCGGGCGTTGGCTTTTTCGTAGTAGTTGCGGAACTGGGCCTCGAGGACACCGTAGAGGCGGCGGACTTTCTGCTTCTCGCGAAGCTGGAGTCCGTACGCCGAAACCTTGCGGCGCATGTTTTGTCCGTGCTGTCCGGGGGCATACTGACGACGCTCGATCGCGCACTTCTCAGTAAGGCAACGGGCGCCCTTCAGAAAGAGCTTCTCGCCCTCCCGACGACACAATTTACAATTGGCTTCACTATAGCGGGCCATCTATTCTCCTTATGACTCTTTTCCCGATCTCATTTGACCGACGATCAGACGCGGCGTCGTTTCGGCGGCCGACATCCGTTGTGCGGAATGGGGGTGACATCTTTGATCATGCTGATCTCGAGACCGGCGGCAGCCAAGGAGCGAATGGCTGCTTCACGTCCGGCACCCGGACCTTTGACCCAGACTTCGACGCGACGCAGACCGAGATCCATCGCCTCTTTGGCAGCTGTTGAGGCCGCCATTTGAGCCGCGAACGGCGTGGATTTCTTCGAACCCTTGAATCCGGCCTTACCGGCCGAACCCCAGGAAATGGTGCGACCGAGGGAATCGGCCACGGTAATCTGCGTGTTGTTGAATGTCGCTTTGATGTGCACGACACCGTTGGCTTCAACGCGGGTTATTTTGCGTTTGCCTTTTTTCTTTTTTGGTTCCGCCACGAATATCTATCCTATTTCACTAAAAGTTTTCAGATCAGGTTTTGGCCGCCGGCTTTTTCTTCAGGCCGCCGACCGACTTACGCGGACCCTTGCGGGTGCGGGCATTGGTCTTGGTGCGCTGGCCGCGAACCGGAAGGCCGCGACGATGACGCAGGCCGCGATAGGCGCCGATATCGACAAGGCGCTTGATGTTCATCGCGATTTCGCCGCGCAGAGCGCCTTCGACTGTGTATTCGTTTTCGATGACATGACGCAGCTTGGCGACGTCGTCATCAGTCAGCTTATTGACCCGCGTGTCCGGGTTCACACCCGTCTTGTGCAGAATTTCCTTGGCGTTGTTGGGACCGACGCCATAGAGGTACATCAGCGCAGTTTCGATGCGCTTTTCGCGGGGAAGATCAACACCGGCGATTCGAGCCAATTCTCTACTCCTTCGTTACGGACGGTACGACCGTTATCCCTGCCGCTGTTTGTGGCTGGGGTTCTTGGTGCAGATGACGCGGATGATGCCGCGACGTTTGATCACTTTGCAGTGCTCGCACCGCTTCTTGATGGCTGATCGTACTTTCATACCACTAACTCGTTTTCGTTTGCCTTATTTGTACCGATACGTGATCCGGCCGCGCGACAGATCGTAAGGTGACAATTCGAGTGTCACTTTGTCGCCGGGCAGAATCTTGATAAAATGCATTCTCATTTTTCCGGAGATATGAGCGAGGACAATATGACCGTTATCCAGCTCGACGCGAAACATCGCATTGGGGAGCGGTTCCACAACTTTGCCTTCAACGGTAATGGTCTCTTCTTTCGCCATACTCTCCTTACGCAACAGTTAACACATCGGGGCCGTCTTCAGTGATGGCCACGGTGTGCTCGAAATGCGCCGACGGCATCCCGTCGGCAGTGACGATGGTCCACCCGTCCGGTTTGGTGCGGACGTCGTACGTCCCGAGGTTTATCATGGGTTCGATAGCCAGAACCATCCCGGCTTTGAGAACCGGGCCCTCGTCGGGAGAACCAAAGTTGGGCACCTGCGGTTCCTCATGCATCTTGCGGCCGATCCCATGACCGACCAATTGACGAACCACACTGAAGCCCTGCTCTTCGGCAGCCGCCTGAACGGCCGCAGATATTTGGCCTAATTTATTGCCTTTCCGAGCTTTGTCAATACCGGCCTTGAGCGATCTTTGGGTGCCGTTGAGCAGGCGCTGCTTGTCGTAGGAGACCTTGCCAATCGCGTAGGTCCGGGCTGAGTCGCCGTAATAACCGTCGACAATCGAGCCGACATCCACACTGACGATATCCCCTTCACGGATAACCCGTTTGCCGGGGATGCCGTGCACAACTTCGTCGTCAATTGAGATACAGGCCGAGGCCGGGTATCCCTGATAATCCTTGAAAGCCGGGATGGCACCGTGTGACGTCAGGAAATCCTCGATCAGCATGTCCAACTGCTTGGTGGTCATGCCGGCCTCGATCTCCTTTTCGACCATGTCAAGACACTGACCTACCACCCGTCCGGCGCGGCGCATGATCTCGACTTCTTCTTTGGTCTTAATAGTAATCACTCGTTTCCGGCTTCTAATTTACCAATTTCACAAGCGACGCGAAGACATCGTCGGGCGATACGCCGGCGTTAATTTCGGCCAGCATTCCGGCGCGACGGTAGTAGTCCTCGATCGGCTGGGTCTGTTTTTTGTAGACTTCCAGGCGATTTCGGACAACCGACTCTTCGTCGTCGGGACGACGCGCCAGCGGCGCGTTGTCGTTGTCGCAGACGCGGTCGTTTTTTGGCATCTGCATCGGGTAATTGTACCCTGCGTTGCAGGTCGGACAGTAAAAGCGGCCCGACAAGCGCCGCACAATTTCTTCACCATCAACTTTGAGCAAAACGGCCCTGTCGATCACGATACCGCGACTTTTCAGCATCATGCCGAGCGAATCGGCCTGCGGAATCGTGCGCGGAAAACCGTCCAGAATAAATCCGCTGCTCATACTGCCATTGCCGACTTTCTCTTCAATCATCGCGATGATCAGAGCGTCGGGCACTAATTCACCCTTTTTCATGTACGCTTCGGCCTTCTGGCCGAGCGGAGTTCCCTCTTTGACCGCGGCGCGTAACATATCACCCGTTGACAGGTGTACCATCCCACGCGCTTTGGAAAGCCGAGCCGCCTGAGTTCCCTTGCCTGATCCGGGGGGACCAAGAAAGATGAGATTCATGGCTCAGTACGACCTCCCGCGAATCTTGCCTTTTTTCAGGAAGCCGTCGTAGTGACGCATCAACAGGTGCGATTCGATTTGCTGGAGGGTGTCAAGCGCGACGCCGACGGCGATCAGAATCGAGGTGCCGCCGAAGAAGAACTGAACATTGAATGACCCGATCAGCACCCACGGCAAGACGGCGATGGCCGCAAAGAACAACGCGCCGGGAAGAGTGATGCGAGTCAGAACTTTTTCGATATAGTCGGAGGTATTCTTGCCGGGCCGAATGCCGGGAATATACCCGCCGTTTTTGCGCATGTTATCAGCCAACTCGACCGGATTGAAAACAATCGCGGTATAGAAGTAAGCGAAGAAGACAATAATCAGAATGTAAATCGACGAATACCAGAACCCACCCGGAGCCAAACCGACTGAGACGAGATTTTGCAGCCACTCGGTATCGGGAAACAACTGTGCGACAGTCGACGGCAAAAACATGATCGACTGGGCGAAGATGATCGGGATAACGCCGGCAGCGTTGATCGACAGCGGCAAAAAGGTCGTGGCGCCGCCAAAGACGCGACGACCGACAACTTTTTTCGGATACTGAACCGGTATCTTCCGCTGGGCGCGGGTCATCAACACCACTGCCGCGATAACTGCAAGAGCCATGATGATAATGACCAGTTCCGCCAGAATCGAACGAGTGCCGACTGAAATCAACTGAATTTCGTTGATGATAGCGTCGGGGAAGCGCGCAATGATACCAATGAAAATGATGAGCGAGGTACCGTTACCGATACCGCGTTCGGTGATCTGCTCACCGAGCCACATTATGAAAATAGTGCCGCTGGTAAACGTGATGATTGTCAGCAGCACAAACCAGGTATGATCCATATGAACGGCTTGCACGCCATTGTAGGACATCGACGCGAGAAATCCTGCGGTACCCCATGATTGCAGTATGGCAATAAGCACAGTGAGATAACGAGTATACTGCGTGATTTTGCGGCGACCTTCTTCTCCCTCGCGCTGAAGACGCTGCAACCACGGCACAACTGCTCCCAAAAGTTGGAGCATAATCGACGCCGAGATGTACGGCATGATGCCCATCGCGAAGATGGTCGCTTTGGCGAAGTTGCCGCCGGCGAACAAGTCGATCAGGCCAAAGATCGAACCCTGGCTGGCCAAGGCGTTGGCGATAATCGAGCCGTCGACACCCGGAGTCGGGATGTGTCCGCCGATGCGATAGACAACCAAAAGCGCAAACGTGAAAAATATCCGTCTGCGCAGTTCTTCAATTTTGAATATTGAGCGAAATGTCTCTAACACTTCACCACCTCGGTTTTTCCGCCGGCCTTTTCGATCTTTTCCTTGGCCGACTTGGAAAACGCCTGAGCTTTCACGGTGAGCGCCTTTTCGACCGTGCCGTTGCCTAAAATCTTGATCGGGCGATCAGCATGGCTGACCAGTCCGGAGACATAGAGCGATTCGCCGGAGATTTCAGTCGCCTCGACGCGGGACAAATCCTGCAGATTCACGATCTGGAATTCCTGGCGGAAGGGATTGGTGAATCCGAATTTCGGGAGCCGACGATGCAGAGGCATCTGGCCGCCTTCGTATCCCCATTTGTGTTTGAAACCGGTGCGGGCTTTGGCGCCTTTGTGGCCTTTGCCGGCGGTTTCACCCATGCCGCTTCCGGAGCCGCGCCCGATGCGCTTGCGATTTTTCTTTGAACCCGCGGTCGGTTTGAGGGTATGGAGGTCCATAGTCTGTATCTCCTTATGGCCGCCTTAGGCGGCCGACTCCACTTTGACAAGGTGCGCGACCGAACGAATCATACCGCGAATCTGCGGATTATCCGGGTGCGTGACAGAGCGGCGAATCTTGCCCAGGCCAAGCGCGACAATGGTGCGCTTCTGGGTCTTGGGGCAGTCGATCGCGCTGCGAATCTGTGTAACTTTGAGCTTGCTCATCTTCAGTCTTTCTTCGTCTGCGGCAATAGAGGTCAGCTCGTCTGACGGAACTGATCTTCCTGTTCGCGGGTCTGGAGCGCCTGCAAACCGTTGAGAGTGGCTTTGACCACATTGTTCGGGTTACGGCTGCCTAAGATCTTGGTGAGGACATCCTGAACGCCGAGCGATTCGAGCACCGCGCGCACTGCGCCGCCGGCGATCACACCGGTTCCTGGGGAAGCCGGACGCATCACGACTGTGCTGGCGCCGTAGATGCCGTCGATACGGTGCGGGATCGTTCCGTTCACCAGAACAATCTGAACCATC
Source organism: uncultured Ignavibacteriales bacterium (assembly GCA_964455535.1). GTDB lineage: Bacteria > Zixibacteria > MSB-5A5 > GN15 > FEB-12 > JACRAV01. The sequence goes on from CAYVWS010000090.1 coordinate 6,914, forward strand.
GCGCGACGAGCGGCTTCGGTCCCTTTGCGGATAGCATCGGAAACTTCCGATGCCTTACCCAGGCCGACACCGACGCGACCGCGTTTGTCGCCAACTGTCACGAGCGCCGTAAATCCGAAGCGCCGGCCGCCTTTAACGACCTTCGCCACGCGATTGACGCTGATGACTTTCTCTTCGAATTCCATCGAATCTGATTCAAACTTAGCCAAGCGTTACCTCACGCAACAGAAACACGTTTTTGCATACTTAAAACTTCAGGCCGCCTTCGCGAGCGCCGTCGGCGACCGCTTTGACGCGGCCGTGATAGCGATTGCGATTGCGGTCGAACACCACTTGTTCGATGCCCTTGGCTTTAGCCAGTTCGGCGATTTTCTGGCCGATCAGCTTTGCCTGGGCGGTTTTATTGGACTTCTCCTTGAGCGTCCCTTCGAGCGTCTTCGAGTTGGTCGAAACGCCGCAGAGTGTCACGCTTTTTTCGTCGTCGATAATCTGCGCCGTCATATGACGGAGCGATTTGAAGACGGTCAGGCGCGGACGGATGCTCGTGCCGGAGATTTTGGTGCGGACGCGCATTTTGCGGCGCCAGCCCTGTTTCGCTTTGATCTTAACCTGCATTGCCATACTACTTCATTCTCCCGGTCATCATCCGGCGGTCTTTCCGGCCTTCTGCTGGACAATTTCGCCGACATAGCGCACGCCCTTGCCTTTGTACGGCTCGGGTTTGCGGAACGAGCGGATCTTGGCGGCGGTCTGTCCGACCAGCGCCTTGTCGATACCGTCGATAGTAATCTTGTTTTCTTTAGGGTCGACCGTGATCGCGATACCCTGCGGCGGATTAAAGACGATCGGGTGCGAATACCCTAAGTTCATCACGAGGGTCTTGCCCTTCATTTCGGCACGATAACCGACGCCGATCATTTCGAGCTGACGGGTGTAGCCCTGGGTAACGCCGTGCATCATGTTGGCGATCAGCGCCCGAGTCAGGCCGTGGAGCGCCCGAAACTTTTTCAGATCGGACGAGCGCGACACCAGCACCGAGTTGCCTTCGACTTTCACGCCGATAGCTTCGTGCGCCGCCATGCCGAGAGTTCCCTTCGGTCCGGTCACGGTCAGATTGTGGCCGCTCACCTGAACTTTGGTTTTGTCAGGAATCGGGACGGGTAATTTTCCTACGCGCGACATTCTTTCTTTCCTTTACCAGCAACGCAGCATCAGTTCGCCGCCGATTTTACGACGGGCTGCTTCATAGTTGGTCATCAGACCCTGCGACGTAGAGATGACCGAAATGCCACGGGTGTTATGCGTGGTCAGGCGGACTTTCTCGGCGTCGACATACTTGTGGAGTCCCGGCGATGAGATTCTCTGGATGCCGCGAATCACCGGACGATCACCGCGGGAGTACCGCAGGTAGACACGCAGGATACCCTGCTTGTTGTCGGGCAGTTCGACGACATCGCGCACGAAATGTTCTTCGCGCAGGATGCGGATGATTTCGCGTTTCACGTTCGAAGCCGGCACGTCCACCGCGGGTTTCTTCGCCTTGGAGGCGTTGCGAATCCGGGTGAGCAGATCGGCGACTGGGTCTGTCATACTCATCTATGTGTTCTCCTGAACAGTTCCAAACTTCTTACCAACTGGACTTCACGACACCCGGAAGATCGCCCGCGAGGGCCATCTGGCGGAAACAGATTCGGCACAGACCGAATCGGCGCATGAAGGCGTGGGGCCGACCGCACCGGCGGCAACGATTGTATTTGCGCACGGCGAATTTCGGCGTTCGTTTCTGCTTCTCAATCAGGCACGTCTTAGCCATCGTACTCCTACTTGCGGAACGGCATTCCCATTTCGGCCAGCAACTGACGCGCTTCGTCGTCGGTGCGGGCGGTGGTTGTGATGGAAATCGTCATTCCTCGTACTTTGTCTATTTTGTCGTAGTCGATCTCGGGAAAGATCAACTGTTCTTTCAAGCCAAGGTTAAAGTTGCCGCGGCCGTCGAACGACTTCGGGTTGACGCCCTTGAAATCGCGAATACGGGGCATGGCAATGTTGGTCAGGCGGTCGAAGAACTCGTACATCTTGTCGCGGCGGAGTGTCACGGCACAGCCGATCGACACACCCTTGCGGAGCTTGAAGTTCGAAATGCTCTTTTTCGCCTTGGTCAGCACCGGTTTCTGACCGGCAATCGCCGTCATGTCGCCGAGCGCGGCTTCGAGCACTTTCGCGTTGGCGGTCGATTCGCCAAGACCCATGTTGATGGTGATCTTGGTCATGCGCGGCACCTGCATCGCGGAGGAATAGTTATTCTCCTTCATCAGGCGCGGCATTACTTCTTTTACGTATTTGTCTTTCAGTCTCGACATATCAGTACACCTTACAGTTCTTCACCGGTCAAACGACTGGTGCGCACGCGACGGGCCTTGCCGCCGTCGGAGATCACTTTGTACGCCACCCGCGTCGCTTTGGGCTTGCCGTCGTCGCCTTTGATAAACAGCGAAACGTTGCTCATATCGATCGGGGCTTCAATCGTGATAATACCGCCCTTGGGCGATTTTTGAGTCGGCCGCTGGTGTTTGCGCTTCTTGTTCACGCCTTCGACCAGCACGCGATTTTTCTTGGTGTCGACCCAGACCACGCGGCCGGTTTTACCTTTGTACTGGCCGGTGATCACGAGCACTGTATCGTTTTTCTTTATCCGCATACCGAATACCTCAAATCACTTCCGGAGCGAGCGAGATGATCTTCATGAACTGCTTGTCACGAAGTTCGCGCGCGACGGGGCCGAAAATACGGGTGCCCCGCGGTTCTTTCTGTTCGTTGATAATGACAGCCGCATTGTCGGAGAATCGCAGCATCGAGCCGTCTTTGCGTCGCAGCCCCTTGGTGGTTCGCACCACAACGGCCTTGCAGACTTCGGAGCGCTTTACCGTGCCGCCCGGAATCGCTTCTTTGACGGCCACGACGATAATGTCGCCGATGGTCGCAGTTTTCTTGCGGCCGCCCAGAATACGAAAACACATACAGCGCTTGGCGCCGGAGTTGTCGGCCACGTTTAGAACAGTAAATTCCTGAATCATACTTCCCTCGTCGTCCTGTTGCGGCCGTTACTTCGCGCGCTCCACGATTTCAACCAGGCGCCAGCGTTTCAACTTGGAGAGCGGACGGGTTTCCATCACGCGCACGGTGTCGCCGGCCTTGGCGTCGTTGGTTTCGTCGTGGGCGTAGAGCTTGCTCGACATCTTCACCGGTTTAGTGTACATCGAGTGCTTCTTGGTACTGTCGATGCGCACGACGATGCTTTTGTTCATGCCGGCGCTGACGACAATGCCCACGCGCGTTTTGCGCTGATTGCGGGTGGTTTCTTCGGTTTGCGTAGTCATACTCTATTTCTTCTCTGTGCTCTTTCGCGGTTTGGTGTCGCCAAGAATCGACGCCTTGCCCTCGGCAAGCGGTCTGATTTTCAGGTCGTCTTCGCGCAGGATCGTGTTGACCTGGGCGATTTCGCGGCCGATGGTCCGCATACGAAGCGGATTGTCGAGCGTCTTGATCGAGCGGCGCATTTTCAGGTTGAAGAGTTCCTCTTTCAACTCGTCGCGCTTCTGGACCAACTCGGTGCGCGACATCTCGCGCAGGGAATCAACTTTCATTACACCGTCTCCGCATCATGCCGGCTGACGAACTTGGTCTTCAGCGGCAGTTTGTTGGCGGCGAGCTTCATGGCGTCGCGCGCCATAGCTTCGGTTACGCCTTCGATTTCAAACAGTACGCGTCCGGGTTTTACTACAGCGACCCAGAATTCCGGAGCGCCTTTACCTTTACCCATTCGGGTTTCAGCCGGTTTT
>CAYVWS010000091.1:0-10713 GCA_964455535.1 uncultured Ignavibacteriales bacterium
ATCCTGTTTCTGTTGTTCAGTATTCCGCTCTATCTTTGGGTGCACGAATCCCCTCGCCATTTGAAGAAGAAGATATCCTTTGGGCAGGCCTATCGCGATGTTTGGGACGGACTCCGTCAGACGAAAAAATACCCGGGTGTTCTGCGCTTTTTGATCGCCGATTACTTTATCGAAGACGCCGTCACGACCGTCATATTGAACATCGGGATCTATTGTTCTGTTGTACTGGGTATGGCCGATACGCAAATCACCACGTTTCTCATTATCTCCACCGCCAGCGCCGTGGTCGGTGCATATCTGATCGGAAAAGTAGCCGAACATTGGTCGCTAAAAAACCTCATGCTCCTTGATGTCGTCGGCTGGATTGTCGCACTACTGTTATTCGTGTTCACCAACTCCATGACTACAGTCTGGATTCTCGGCTCGCTTGTCGGTATTCTCCTCGGCGGACTCTGGACAACTTCGCGACCTCTGCTTGCCGAATTGGTTCCTCACGACGAACTTGGCCGATTCTTCGGATTGTTTTCTCTCTCCGGTCGTGCCGCTGCGGTGGTCGGGCCGCTTGTATGGACCAGCGTCGTTTTCTTTTTTCAGCCGCAGCGTCCGCTCGGCGGCTGGGCGATCAGTACGTTCGGAATTGAAACTGCCGATGCCTCGCACCTGCCGTACAAAGCCGGCGTTTTGTCTTTGGCGATGCTAATGATTGTCGGATTGATTATCTTTCGCAAAGTACCGCACACCCTGAGCACCCATGATTGAAGTAAACAGCAAATACCACTACTCCGGCGCGATTCACATGCACACGACTGAATCCGATGGCACCGTCACGCTCGAAGAACTGGCGGCCATTGGACAACAGTCGGGGCTGGATTACATGATGGTCACTGACCACATGAATCTGAACAATCGCGACAACGGCAAAGAGGGGTGGTACGGCAACACGCTGGTCACGATTGGCTACGAGCACAACGACGTCGACGACATTCATCATTATCTGATTTTCGATTCACCCGGCGTTTATCCGCGCGAAATGAAACCGGCCGAATATGTCGCCGCCGCACGACGCGACAACGCTCTTGGCATTATCGCGCATCCGGATGAAATCCGCGACGCAATGCCCAACTATCCGCCCTATCCGTGGAAAGACTGGCACGCGGTCGGGTTCGACGGAATAGAAATCTGGAACCAAATGTCGGAGTGGATGGAACGTCTCACGCCCGCCAACAAACTCATCATGGCCTTCTCGCCGCGCAAATCGATGATCGCCCCGACCGATCGCGTTCGCAAGAAATGGGATGAGCTTTCGGCAACACAAAGATGTGTCGGCATCGCGGCAGTCGACGCCCACGCCTTTCCGATCCGGCTCGGCCCATTTACCGTTCGGATTTTTCCGTACAAAGTGCACTTCAAATCCCTGCGTACCGTCGTGATCTTCGACCAACCGCTTTCGCGCGATTTCAAAACGGCCGCCAAACAACTGTACAACGCTCTGCGTGACTGCCGCTGTTACGGCGCCAATTTGCGCTGGGGCGACACGACCGGCTTTGATTGCTGGATCGAAAGCAAGTCAGGTCGCGCCGGAATAGGGGAGAGCATGGCGCTTGCGCCGAATACGATCCTTCGCGCTAAAATTCCACTGCGGGCCAAAGTAGTCGTCGTGAAAGATGGCGTTGTCATTCACAAATGCCACTCCAACGACCTGACTCTCCCAGTCACCGAACCCGGCGTCTACCGCATTGAATGTTGGCGCGGCACCCGCGGCTGGATCTTCACCAATCATATCCGGGTGACGCGTTGACAGAGCGCTCCCACCTCCTCGACTACAACGGCCTCCTCTCCGAGCAAGCGCTCACCCACCCATCCGCCCAAGACCGCTCCGGCAAATTCATGTTGGTCGAACGCGACAACACGATGCATCTCTTGATAGGCAGCATCAATGTCTACGCCTACCACGCCGACCTGCTCGCGCAATTCTGCCGCGACAACGAAATCAAACACGAATGGCTCTCCCGCCCGGCACATCTTGCAATCCGCGATGACTCGGTCACACTCCACGGCGGCGGATGGGTTTCTGTCAAACCACGAGAGAAGAAAGTAATCTTCTTCGGCAAATCCACCGCCTACGGTCCCTTCGTATCAAGCGCGCTTGAAAAAATCGTCAGCGAATTTCGTCTTACCCCAATCGAAATGATTATTCAGCGCTGATTTCTTTTCTCTGCGCTGAAAAAAATCTCAGGGAACTCTTTCGCAATTTCAAGTGTAGTATTATTATAGACGAGAATTTGATTGCTGCCTTAGGAGGTGGAGGAATGCCCACAGAAAATCCTCTTCACCAGGACGTCGAGCCACAACACCCACCGGCCACTTCGCTCTTTGATTCAGTTCGACGGGTTGCGGAAGAAACAAGAGTCATCATCGTGTCCAATCGCGAGCCGGTTATCCACGAGCAGACCGCGCACGGCGTGCGTGCGGTGCGTCCGGCCAGCGGTTTGGTCACTGGACTTGAACCGATCGTGAAAGCTGTGAGTGGGACATGGATTGCCCACGGTTCAGGTTCGGCTGACAGAAAGACTGTCGACGAGCACAATCGCGTCATCGTCGGAGGCAAGAGTGCGCCTTATACATTGCGACGCGTCTGGCTGACACGACACGAAGAATCCGGCTACTACTACGGCCTTTCCAACAATGCGCTCTGGCCGCTCTGCCATCAGGCGTATACGCGACCGCAATTCAATCGAGCCGAATGGGATCAGTATAAAGCCGTCAACGAAAAATTCTGCGACGCCGTGCTTTCCGAAGTTGGTCACAGCAAAGCCATTGTCTGCATTCAGGATTATCATCTCGCCTTGCTGCCGCGCATGCTCAAGCAGCGTGATCCGGAACTTGTCATAATCCTCTTCTGGCATATCCCGTGGCCCAATCGCGAAACATTTCGCATCATGCCCTGGGCGACCGAAATGATCGACGGCCTCCTCGGAGCCGACATCCTCGGTTTTCACATTCAGCATCACTGTAACAATTTCTTAGACACGGTCGACCGCGGCATCGAAGCCCGCGTCGACTACGAACACTTCCGTGTTTTCCGCAACGATCACCCCACACTGGTCCGGCCCTTTCCGATCTCGGTCGACTTTGCCAAAGTCTCTGCCGATGCCTCTTCGCCGGATGTGGATGACCGCATGAAAGGAATAATCGAAGAATGGGTACAGCCGCTTCAGCCGCAAAAGCTGATTGTCGGCGTGGATCGCATTGACTATACCAAAGGAATTCCGGAACGCCTGCGCGCATTCGACAAACTCCTCACTCGCTACCCCGAATACCGCGGCCACGTTACTTTCCTTAACTTCTCTGCGCCGAGCCGTGTGCACGTCGATGCCTATCGTGATCTCAATGACCGCATCGATACGCTGGTGGACGAAATCAATTGGCGACATCAGACCGACGACTGGATTCCCGTTCGCTTCATCCGAGAACATCACGATTACACAACGGTACTGGCCGCCTATCGTCTGGCCGATGTTCTGGTTGTTTCTTCGCTTCACGACGGAATGAATCTGGTTGCCAAAGAATTCGTCGCTGCCCGTTCCGACTGTCTTGGTTCGCTCATTCTGTCGCCATACACTGGCGCCGCACGCGAACTGGTCTCGGCCCTGCAGGTCAACCCATTCGACACTGATTCAATGGCCGACACCATGCACGAGGCGCTCCAGATGATCCCGGCCGAGGCACATCGACGGATGTCCCACCTGCGCGAAATCGTGCAGGCAAATGACATCTACAATTGGGGCGCGGCTCTTCTTGAATCGGCCAAGACGTACGCCAATCAGAGCTTAGTGCAATGACAGCCAAGAAGCGCACCTGGATATTTGATTTTGACGGCACGCTTTCGAATCTGACACAACATCGCCAGAAAGCGGTGTTGAACCCGCATTGCCGAACAATGCTTCGTCAGCTTGCCGCGACCGACAATCAGCTCGTTGCAATCGTATCCAGTCGCGCGCTTGACGATCTGACGCGTCTTGTCAAAGTGCCGGGCGTTATTCTCGCCGGGGGAAGTGGAATGGAAATTCTACGTCCCAATGGAAGAAGAGCCATTCCTCAGAAGAATCTACGTCTCAAAGTCGAGCGTACCCGCGCCCGATTCCTGCCAAACCTGCACACTGAGATCGGGCAACTGCCCGGTGTCGACATCGAAGACAAATATTGGTCAGTCGCCGTTCACGTGCGGCACGCGACTGTCGCCCGAAAGCGTCAAATCTGGCAAGCACTGCCGGCGTTGACAAAGAAACACCGCCTGAGATACTTTCGCGGACCGGAAGCCGCCGACATACCGTTCGTCTCCGGATTGTCCAAAGTGATCGGGCTGCGAAGTCTTGCCCGGCTCTATCCGAAAGTAGTTTCTCCGAGACGACTGACGTTCATCGGCGACGATCAGAATGATCTCCAAGCTATGAAATGGGTCAAAGAGCGAGGGGGCGACTGTATGATTGTCGGCAAAGCGATCAAACTTGCGGGCGCGAAGAGACTCGCCTCCCCCGAAGCTCTCGCCCGTGAGATGCTCAAGCGAATAGACACCTTGCGCAAAACCAAAGGAGCCATATCGCAGTGAATTTTGAATCCGATTTCGTGGTCATGGATTGCGCTCTCCTCACCAGCATGAGCGGACTCCCGCCCGCTCACAATGTGCGCGAATTGCACGACCGTGTTAGCGCCTGCAGTGACAATGTGCTCTATCATCACTTTTGCGAAACTCTTCTGCGCGCGACGTTCGATGATCCCGAATATCGCAACGACTTCGCCGTGTGGGCGAAGCACGGGATCGGCGATCGGGTGCTGGCCGAGCGGCTCGGCATCATCGACCCGTACGTGTTTGACACCACCAAAGAACTGCGCAGCCATGTTCTGGATATCATTGAGGATCGTTTGGCCGAGTTGGCACCGTGGGTCCCCACGGCTCGGCCGGGACGCGAATTCTATCTTCTGAACGCAACGACAGTCGCTTTCGATTCCGGTGTTCGACTGAGAACTATCGAAGAACTTGGGGCTGGCATAGAACAGATGAGCAACGGGAGCATCTTTTATCACTTTCTTGAAGGTCTCCGCCGCCCGCCGATCATGATGGACGACTTTTCGGCCTGGCTCACTCACCGGGGCGACCGAGGCAAGAAGATCGCCGACGGAATTTCCTCACTCGATTTCTATTTCAAAGCGCTGCCGACTCTGCGCGATGAACTGGCCCGAATCGTGAACACCGCCGGGGGGAACTCATGAGCAGCATCCTCGAAAAATACGAACCCTATGTCGGCACGGCGTCCGTCAGGCAGCTTCAGCGGCTGGGCAAACGGATGGCCGGTATTCGACTTGTGCATGTCAATTCGACACGTGAGGGGGGAGGGGTCGCTGAAATCCTCAACTGGATGCTCCCGCTCATGCGCGATCTGGGCATTGAGGCGACCTGGGAAGTTATCACCGGACCACCTCGCTTCTACGAAATAACAAAATCGATTCACAACGGCCTGCAGGGAAACCGCGCCGATCTCACAGCGCAGGACTGGGCGCTCCTTCGCGATGTGAACGCGGAGTGGGCGGAGAAACACAAAGATGCCGTCCGAAGCGCCGATGTTGTCTTCATTCACGATCCTCAGCCGGCGGCGTCGATCGAATTCTGTCGCAACGGCAACTCTAAATGGATTTGGCGGGCGCACATCGACGTCAGCCGCCCGTACCGTCCTATCTGGAATCAGCTCCGCTCAATTGTCGAAAAATACGACGCCAGCATTTTTTCATTAAACGCTTTTGCGCAGCTCCTTCCGCACCCTCAGTATCTGATATCGCCAAGCATCGATCCGCTCAGTCCCAAGAATGTCGAACTGACTCCCGAGGAACTCTCCGAGGTCAGCAATAAAGTCGGGCTTGATCGCAACCGCCCCATTCTGGTGCAAGTGTCGCGCTTTGACCGCTTCAAAGATCCGATCGGCGTAATCGAGGCGTACAAGATCATTCGAAAAGTCATCCCGGTTCAACTCGTGCTCGCGGGCGGCGGCGCGACCGATGATCCCGAGGGAATGGCTGTCTACCATGAAGTGTTGGAGGCCGCAAAGGGCGACGACGACATTCATGTTCTGCTCCTGCCATCCGACGCCCACAAGACCATCAATGCGCTGCAGCGTTTGGCCGATGTTGTGATTCAAAAATCCACCAAAGAGGGGTTCGGGCTGACGGTCGCGGAGGCGATGTGGAAAGGCAAACCGGTCATCGGGGGAGACACCGGCGGCATTCGCCTGCAGGTCGTCGACTTCCACACCGGATTTTTGGTCTCAACACCCGAAGGCGTGGCGCATCGGGTGAGATTCCTGCTCGATCACCGTCGCCGTTTGGAACGCATGGGCGAAGTCGCGCGCGAACATGTCCGCGAGAATTACCTGCTCACCCGCCACCTGCGCGAATACCTGACGTTGATCTTAGCCCTGCGCAGTCCGTCAAGTGACAGAGTGCTGTTTGTGTAGTTCTTCGTGGGTCAGGAGACTTGCGATCCTGACATTTCCTTCGCTCGATTCCTTCGGGGCAGGGGTTTCGACCTCCAAGACCAAACTCGCTTTGGGTGCGTTTGTCTAGCGATTCGACCTAGCCCCCCTTGTGATTTATTTCTCAAAATCAGTTGACTTTACTCTTGGATTTTTTCAGATTTCCCCAAGTCAAAAACTATGTTTTGTTAATGGATTAGCTTAGTAGACTTTCGACCATGTTTGAAACCTTCTTTCCGATTCTCGCCCTTGTAGTTGTGGCCGCTGCCATCGCTATCCTATTGTCAGGATTGTCGATTCTGATCGGCCGTCGCACGCGGCTGGGCAAGAAGTTTCAATCGTACGAATGCGGCGTTGACCCGGTCGGAAGCACCCGCGACCCCATTCCAGTCAAGTTCTACATGGTTGCTATCTCGTTTGTACTCTTCGATATAGAGCTCGTTTTCCTGCTGCCGTGGGCGGTCGTCGCACGCGACTTGGGCATGTACGGTTTTTGGATGATGATGGTTTTTGTCGTGATTATCTTGATTGGGTATATCTATGAATTGTCGCGAGGAGCGTTGAAATGGGGTTAGAAGAAAAAATCCCTGATTCAATCATCCTGACCACACTGGACAAAATGGTCAACTGGTCGCGCAAGCGGTCAATGTGGCCGTTCGGGTTCGGTTTGGCCTGCTGTGCGATTGAGATGATTTCGACTTTCTCGCCGCACTTCGATCTGTCGCGACTCGGCATGGAAGTCATGCGCCCCTCGCCGCGTCAGGCCGACCTGATGATTGTCGCCGGACGCGTCTCGATGAAGATGGCGCCGGTTTTACGCACTCTCTACGATCAAATGCCCAACCCGAAATGGGTAATTTCTATGGGTGCGTGCGCGTCGTGCGGCGGCGTATTCAATAACTACGCAATCTTGCAGGGAGTGGACAGAATAGTTCCGGTCGACATGTATGTCCCCGGCTGCCCGCCCCGGCCGGAGCAGTTGATCGACGGCATCGTCAAGCTGCACGAAAAAGTGATGCGCGAATCGCTCAAAGACCGCCACGAAGAATGGGGAACCAAGCTCGCGTAGGGGAGACCTTACGTCGGCGGAGTTGCAATAGCTAAACGGCTTTGTGAAAAATGGAACTTACGGCAACAGGGATGCAGGATAAAGTCAGATCGTTTCTTACTTCGCGTTTCGGCGAAGCGATTGTGCGCGAGGATAATTTCCGCGACCAACAGTCGTTTTATATCCGCCCGCTTTACCTGATGCCTATCTGCGAAGCGCTCATCGACGAACCGCAGCTCGAAGTCAAGTTGCTTGCTGATATCACCTGTGTCGACTGGCTCGATCACCCGATGGGCGAGGCCGGAAGATTCGAAGTTGTTTATAACTTCGTTTCGATTCCGAACAAGTATCGCTTCTTCTTGAAAGCCCAGCTTCCGGCCGATAAACCGGAAATCGCCTCGCTCACGCCGCTTTTCAATGGCGCCAATTGGCTCGAACGAGAGGTCTTTGATCTTTTCGGCATCATCTTTATCGGTCATCCCGAATTGACAAAAATTCTGACTCCCGACGATCTCGAAGGATTCCCGCTGCGTCGGGATTTCCCGCTGACCTACGAAGTCCCGCAGTTCAATTTCAACAAAGACCTTCCCCCTGAGGTGATCAAGTGACGGTAGAAAATCGCACCTTGAACATCAACATGGGGCCGCAGCATCCGTCGACCCACGGCGTGTTGCGCGTTGAGCTTGAAGTCGAAGGCGAAACGGTCGTCAAAGCCCGCCCGATCATCGGCTATCTGCATACCGGTATCGAAAAAACCATGGAATCCAAGCTGTACTACAAGGCACTGCCCTGTACCGACCGGATGGATTACTTGGCGCCGATGTCGAACAACTTGGGCTACTGTCTCGCGGTCGAGAAATTACTCGATATCGATGTCCCCGAAAAAGTCAAATACGCCCGCGTCTGCTTGGCCGAATTGTCTCGTATCGCGTCGCACCTGGTTTGGCTCGGCACTCACGCCCTTGATCTGGGCGCAATGTCAATGGTGCTCTACGCCTTCCGCGAACGCGAACTGATTATCGATATCTACGAGGCCTGCGGCGGCCAGCGCATGATGACCTCATACATCCGCATCGGCGGCCTATCGCACGATCTCCCGCCTGATTTCGAAGAGCGAGTTCGCAAAGTCCTCAAAGTCATCCCGCAGCGGCTTGAAGAATACGAAACGCTTCTGACCAACAATCAGATCTTCATCAACCGCACCAGGAATGTTGCAGTTATCTCCGCCGAGGACGCCATCAACTGGTCGTTGACCGGCCCGATGCTCCGTGGCTCGGGCGTCAAGCACGATACCCGCAAGGCATTCCCGTATTCCGGTTACGAAAAATTCGATTTCGATATTCCGGTCGGCGAAAACGGCGACGCCTACGACCGATACAAATTACGCCTCGAAGAAATCCGCCAGTCGTTGCGGATCATTCGCCAATCGCTCGAAGGCATGCCGTCCGGCCCGTATCGAGCCCATGTGCCTGGAATTGTCCTACCGCCAAAAGAAGACGTTTTGCACAAAATGGAATCGATGATTTTCCATTTCAAGCTCATCACCGAGGGCTTCAAAGCCCCGGTCGGATCGGTCTATCAGGCCATTGAGGGCCCCAAGGGCGAGCTCGGCTTTTTTGTCACCGGCGACGGCACCAACATGCCGCGGCGTATTCGTGTCCGGCCGCCGTCATTTGTTAATCTGGCTTGTCTGCCGGCGCTCTGCGAAGGACAGCTGTTGTCCGACGTTGTTTGCGCGATCGGCTCAATCGATATCGTCTTAGGAGAAGTTGACCGATGATCTTGACCGCCGAAACAGTCCGCGAAATCAAAGAACGGGCGGCCAAATATCCGCACCGCAAGTCGGCGGTCTTGCCGGCGCTGACTATCGCGTATCGTCAGGTCGGGCATTTGAGCGACGATGTCTATCATGAGATTTCCAAAGTCATCAATATCCCGTATGTCGAGATCGCCGAGGCCGCGACTTTCTACACGATGTTTCCCAAGCAACCGGTCGGCAAATATCTGATTCAGGTCTGCCACAATATTTCGTGCGCGTTGATGGGCGCCGATTCGTTAATCGAGTATCTCGAGAAGAAACTCGAAATCAAAAAGGGCGAGACGACCAAAGACAAGATGTTCACGCTTATCTCGGTCGAATGTCTCGGCTCCTGCGCCACTGCGCCGATGATGCAGATCAATCAGGACTTCTACGAGAATCTGACTCCGGCCAAAGTCGATCAGATTCTTACCGACCTGCGAGGGCGCAAATGAGTTTCTATTCGCCCGTCCTGACCAACGCCGCCGAAGCAACTTCCAATGAGAAGCTGCACCTGTTCAAATTTGTAGAAGACCCGAATCAGATTCACGTCGACACCTACGAAAAACACGGCGGCTATACTGCCTGGCGCAAAGTTCTTGCCGGTATTCCGGCTGAAAAGGTCGCCGAGACCGTAAAGAACGCCGGCCTGCGCGGACGCGGCGGTGCCGGATTTCCGACCGGTCTCAAATGGGGATTTGTCCCCAAGGGCTCGCCCAAGCCGCGCTATCTTGTTTGCAACGCCGACGAATCCGAGCCCGGCACCTGCAAAGACCGCGTGCTCATGGAGCGCGACCCCCACGGCGTCATCGAAGGCATGGCGATCGCCGCCTACGCTATCGGTTGCCGCACAATGTTCATCTACATCCGCGGCGAATTCAACCACAGCATTGACCGGATGGAAGCGGCCGTTAAAGAGGCCTACGCTAAAGGTCACCTCGGCAAGAACATCTATGGAAGCGGGTACGATCTGGATATGATCGTGCACTCAGGCGGCGGCGCATACATCTGCGGCGAAGAAACCGCTCTGTTGAATTCACTCGAAGGTGAGCGCGGCATGTCCCGCATGCGTCCGCCCTTTCCGGCCATCGAAGGACTTTACGCCTGCCCGACTATCGTTAACAATGTCGAAACGCTGGCGACTGTGCCGCACATCATCAACAACGGCTCTGATTGGTATCACAAACTCGGCACCGAGAAATCTACCGGCACGAAAATCTTTAGTCTTTCCGGTCACGTAAAGCGCCCCGGCAACTACGAAGTCGAACTCGGTTTCAGTCTGAAGAAGCTGATTTTCGATCCGCAGTACGGCGGCGGGATGCTTGGTGACAAAAAGCTCAAAG
>CAYVWS010000092.1:0-3058 GCA_964455535.1 uncultured Ignavibacteriales bacterium
CACCCAACGCCTCGATCACCGCCTCTCGTGTTGTCGTCAACGGGTTGGCCGCCCGCTTCAAGAATGAAAACGGCGATATCAAGATTGACTCGGTAGCGGGCTCGATCAATGTCCGGAATAACTTCGGGAAAATCTCGATCAGTCGCCTCTATCAATCGGGCGAAGGAAGCAGTATCAAAGGGGCATCGGGTCCGATTAGTGTCGATCTGCTCAGTATCGCCGGCGGGGCGCTGTCGATTTCCAACCGGCTTGAAGATATCGAACTTCGAGTTTCTGAAAAACTTTCGGCCTTCCTGGCGCTTTCAGTCGACGAAGAAGGCAAAATAGACGCTTCTGGATTTCGCTTTACTACCGATCTGGTACAGCGCGACCGCTTGAATATTGTCGTCGGCGGCGGAAAAGAGAACATTTCATGCGCAATCAAAGAAAAGGGGAATATTTTCGTGCGCGGAGGGGCGGCAGAATGAAGCGATCTTTGTGTCTTGCGATAATGCTCATGATATCGGCGGCCGGCGTTCACGCTGATCGATTGGTGCAACCCTCAGGGATTTTCTACTATCAGCCGGCCGCGTCAGTTTTCGGCGGCGAAGCCCTTTGGAATAACCCGGCCGGGCTGAGCGCCTACTCGGCCGACGGCCTGCAAATTATCGGCGACTATCGCAACGGCGATTGGTTCAAGAGCAAGGGGTTGCTCGTGCACGCCCGCCGCATGGGAATTGCCTATCGGTCGTTGGCTCAGCCGTCCGATTCTACGCTGAAAGAATGGATCGTTGGCATGGGCGTGCCGGTGGGAGTCGATCTGAATATCGGAATTTCGTATCGCTGGATTTCGTCCGGCCCGGCGGCTTTCGACGGTCAGAAGCAGTGGGAAATCGGCTTGTTAAGACGCGGTCACGGACCCTACTCTTTCGGCGTTACTGCCGGGAATCTCAATCGCTACAAAAGCGCGGGACAGCGAACTGAAACTGAGCTTCGATACGCCCTTGGGTATCGGCCGGTCGGGAACAAGCTGACTCTTTCGGCCGACGCGCTGCTGTCGACCAAGACCAAATTCAAGAATGCGCAATTCGTATATCACGCTGAATTCACACCGCTGTCGGGACTGTATCTCAACGGATTCATCGATTCCCATCGGAATTTCGAACTGGGCGGACGCGTCAATCTGCTAGAATCATTTGTCGGATCAAAGAGTCGATTCGACCGAGGCGGGCACAATCTCGGTACGACCATGTTCCTGGGCACGACCAGCGTTCGCCAACCTTCGATTATCGGGCAACCCGCCCAGCGCCTGATTGTGCCCTTATCGCAATTCGGCGCCGAGAACCCAGCGCGACCGGTATTCGGTAAATCCTCTCCTGCCTTTGTCGACTTGATCCTGACACTCTATCGGGCGGTACAGGACAAGTCGGTACGTGAAGTACTGTTTCTCTCCGACGGTCTGCATTTGTCGTTCGCGCAGTCACAGGAAGTAAGAGAAGCGATCACGCAGCTATGCGCGAATGGCAAGCAGGTGATCTTCCACGACAACGCGCCGTCGAATTTGAGCTGTTATCTTGCCAGCGCCGCGGACAAGATCATTGTGCCGCCGGTTTCCGAGGTTTACTTAGTGGGACTGCGCGCCGAATTGTCGTTCTACGCCGGCACGATGGACAAACTCGGAATCAAGGCCGACCTGATGCGGATCGGCGATTACAAATCAGCGGTCGAGCCGTATACGCAGACAGCTTCTTCGGACGCCGCCAAAGCGCAGTTGAACCGACTACTCGACGATCTATACGATCAGTTCGTTGACGGCATCGCTGAGGGTCGCAACCTGCCGAAAGACTCGGTAAAGCGACTCATCGATGCTGGCCCGTTTACATCGTTAGCAGCCCGGAACGCGGGTTTGATCGATGAGTTGGCGTACAAAGCCGATTTCGTAAAAGACCTCGGCACAAAATCCAGAAACATCTCGTTTGCCGCGTACCAGAAGGATACAGTCGCGACCGGCTCATGGGAGTCGCCGGCCACTATTGCAGTCGTCGTAGCCGACGGTGAGATCATAGGAAAGTACGACAAGGGCTCGCCGTTCGATTCAGATAAGCCGGTGACCGCAGGGACAATGGCGGCGGCTTTTGGTCAGGCACAGCATAACCGCCAAGTGAAGGGCGTTGTGTTCCGTATCGATTCACCGGGCGGCGATGCATTGGCCAGCGACGTGATCAGCCAAACGGTCATCCATGCCGCCAAGAGAAAACCACTGGTGGTCTCTATGGGTGGCGTGGCGGCCTCAGGAGGGTATTATATCGCCATTCCCGGCCAGCGATTGTTTGCCGATCCCGCGACCGTGACTGGCTCGATCGGAATATTCGGTGGCAAAGTCGATATGAGTGGATTCTACCAGAAAATTGGCATGGGCAAAGAGCTGTTCACGCGGGGGGAACATGCCGGATGGTTGACAACGAGCCGGCCATTCACCGATGAAGAGCGCACCAAATACATGGGACATCTGGCGGCTTTCTATGATCATTTTGTCTCGTTCGCGGCCTCGAATCGCCGCCTGCCAACCGACTCGGTCGATAATCTCGGGCGCGGAAGAGTCTGGACCGGCCGGGAAGCGGTTGCCAACGGGTTGGTAGATCAGCAGGGAGGATTGTGGCAATCGCTGGAATATGTGAGAGCCAAAATTGGCGCGAAAGAAGTCAGGGTCGAAGTCTATCCGAAACGTCGACCGCTCTTTCTGTTTCAGGCACCGCGCCTCTTGCGTTCATTTGCGAGCATATTCTACCGGGGCGGCAATGACAGCGGCGATGATCAAGCCGCGGCCGATCTCATCCCCGATGTAACCCTACAGGCGCGATTACCCTACGATCTGGACATCCAATAACAGAAAGACCCGCCGAAGTGACGGGTCTTCACAGAAGTAATCTGCATGTTTTGAATCAGTTTTGAACGAATTGTTCTGACCATCCCACGCGCTGGAATACCCGAACCATTGGAGTACTCGGCGGCAGTTTGGACGGATCGGTGAAATCAGTGTCAAATGACCAGTTTCGATTCGGCGGGTCGTAATAACTGC
>CAYVWS010000092.1:3158-10637 GCA_964455535.1 uncultured Ignavibacteriales bacterium
TCGGTGAAATCAGTGTCAAATGACCAGTTTCGATTCGGCGGGTCGTAATAACTGCCGTTCCATTTACCCGACGACTGTGTCGAGTTCCACAAACAGATGGCCGAGCCCTTCCAGTTGAAGTCCACTCCGGACCAGGTTTCTAGGAATCGCGGCAGATTTTCAAACCCGCCGTTGTAGTCAGATGACGTCGTGTTAGTGTTGCCAGTCAGGTAAGCAGCGTTGACAGTAGTCGGTTGAGCCACGCGGTTTGATTTGTCCATATTGGACTTGGCATCGTCGAAAGCACTCGACAAGAAGGTGACGGCGTCGGCCATCAGGGCCGCCGGTTTCTTGTTAACCGAATTGAAATCGCCTTTAGTGTAGAGCGGATTGGCGCTCGCGATGGTCAGGCCGGCGTTCAGCGTCGATCCGTTCACAACGCGCAGTCCAGGAAACTCGGTGCCGGAGGTGATATTGTCCGAAAAATAGATGACGCCATTGCTGGGACCGTAGCCGTTTGAGTACAGCTTCTGAATATCGAGTTCCGTACAATCGACATTCTTGCCTTCCCGTTGATCGGTGAATTGATCGGTACTGTACTTGATGATTCCCTTGGTGGTCATATCGGCCGTCACATCGACCCAATTCGTTCCCTGTTTCTGCCACGCCACGTTGTTGATGATCTTTAGAGTCGATTTGTTTTCGTACGAATCGGTATTGCCAGCGGCCGGTTCGATCAACTTATGGGGATTGCCCGATCCGGAAAGCGGAAGGCTGAGCGACGACTGACCGTGGGCCTTGTCCTGGACTTTCCCGTTCCACATTGCGGTGGATGTGGCGTACCAGGTCGAATATTTCGAATCGATCCACGTGCCGCCGCTGTTCATTGAGACATATGTCCCTGAGGCATTCTTCATGCGGACATCGCCGCTGGCCGAGCCGCCCGGCCCTTTGCGGCCGTATAGCAGATTTCCCGCCGCCGTTACGAATGAACTCATGTCCAGACCGTTGCCTGACTGTAGATACAAATCGCCGTTGGTATGGACTCGACCGGCGAGTGTCATCGGTGGGCCGGGAGCGATCTCCAGATCTTTTTCGTAGAAGACGGCAAACTGGAAGATCGGAATCAAATCGGCCTCGAACGTATTGGTGAGAACCGATCTCGCCTGTGAACCGTGAGTCACCGCTGTAGCAGTGATCGTATACGATTTCGCCAGTGCCACGAGCCCGGCCAAGGTGCCGACGGTGAGTGTTTTTTGCACCGCGGCGCCGCCGTCAACGACATTGTAGGCCGCGTCGGCTTTGTTAACCGAAACGGAACCGGCCGGCATGACATCCGGAGGCCGCCCTGTAGAATCATAGTATGATTGAATAACTGCAGATGCCTGTTCCAATCCCGCCTCGGCGGCATAGAATGCACGGGTTGCTTGCAATTGATTGCCTGCGACCGAAATCTCGTCGTTTGACGTGTTCATCGCCGCGATACCGACCAGCAGCAGCATCCCTACCATCAGGATTGCAATGACGCTCGCGATACCGCGTTCTGAACTTAGAATTGTTGTAGTCATCACGACTTCGCTCGATTCTCTCCCAACGTATTAGTGAGCGCCACCGACACCCGATTCTGACCAGCTGGTGCGCTGGAAGACGCGCACGGTCGGAGTTGACGGAGGCAATTTACTCGGATCATTGAACATCGTGTCGTACGACCATATCCGGTTGGGCGGTGCATAACAGCCGCCGGTCCAGTTACCGTTTGCCTGCACGGAATTCCACAGACAAATGGCTGAGCCGGACCAGGTGAAGTTCTTGCCCGACCAGGATTCAAGAAAGCGGGGCAAGTTCTGAAAACCGCCGCTGAATAGCGATCCTGTCGTCGGTGTGTCTCCGGAAAGATAGGCACAGTTAACGGTCGTGCTGGTGGCAATGCGGGTCGTATAACTTCCGGAAGAAGCCGCATCGCTGAATGCGCCCGACAAAAACGTAATGGCGTCGGCCATGAGCGCAGCCGGCTGTTTGTTGACTGAATTGAAATTGCCCTTTGTGTACAGCGGATTCTCACACGCCACGGTCAACGGGGCATTCAAGGTTGAACCATTGACCAGCCGAAGCGCGGGCCACTCCGAACCCGAAGAAATATTATCGGAGAAGTAGACGACTCCGTTTGAAGGCGCATACCCCTGGGCGTACATCTTGGCAACGTCAAGCTCCGTGCAATCAACCTGTTTACCATCGCGCTGATCGGTAAATTGGTTGGACGTGTACTTGATCACACCGCCTGCAGTCATGGCGGCAGTGACATCGACCCAGCTGCTTCCCACTTTCTGCCACGCGACGTTGTTGACGATCTTAAGAGTCGCTTTGTTCTCGTACGAGTCAGGGTTGCCGGTCGCCGGTTCTATCACTTTGTGGGGGGTACCGGACGACGACAGCGGCAGGTTGAGCGGAGTCATGCCGTGGGCGACATCCTGTACTTTGCCGTTCCACATCGACGTTGCACTTGATGTCCAGGTCGAATAGTTGTGATCGACCCAATTGGATCCGCTCTTCATCGAAACAAACGCGCCAGCGGCATTCTTGATACGCACATCGCCGGTTCCGATCGGAAGTACGGTGGTCTTGCGGCCGTGCAACAGCTGTCCGGCGGCCGTGACATTTGAAGTGATATCCAAACCGTTGTCCGACTGGAGCCACAAGCTACTGTTGCAGTGGACTCGACCAGAAAGTGTCATAAACGGACCCGGCGCGATTTCGCAGTCGTTCTGATAGAAGACGGCAAACTGATAAAGCGGGATCAAGTCGGCCTCGAAAGTCATAGTCAATTCGGCCGCGGTTCCGTCGGTCGAGCTTACTCCGTTTGACGTCAATGAATAGGTCTTCGCGAGAGCGTTCAGTCCTGAGAGCGAGCCGTTCGTGAGCACCTTTTGAGCCGCGGCTCCGTTGTCGGTCACAGAATAAGTGGCGGTGGCATTGTTCAAAGTCACCGAGCCGGAGGGCATGGTGCTGGGCGGTGCGCCGGTGGAGTCGTAATACGATTGGATAATGGCGGTCGCCACTTCAAGTCCGGCTTCAGCCGAGTAGAAGGCCCGCGTGGCATTCAGATTATTGCCGGCGATGCTCACTTCGTCATTGGACGTGTTCATCGCCGCGATGCCAAGCAAGGTGAGCATCCCCACCATGAGGATGGCGATAACCGCCGCAATGCCTCGCTCCGATTTGAGAACTACAACTGACTTGTGCATATGTTCAACTCCTAGTTAGCAAGATTTCGCACGCTGGCCGACGACGCAAAAGTGCGCCAGCGATACGCCGCGTCACCGGTCTTGTCCGGGTCGGCTCGGTTTGAGCGGCCGGTTACCGAAATAAGGATCTCGCGAACGTCGCTAGCCGCCGTGGGGATATCCAATATGGTGTTATTCCTCATTCGATATCGAAATTGGAGATCGGTAATATCGTCGGCGTACGCCGTGGCCGCTTTGCTGCCGTACTTGACCATCAATTTCGGGTGGCTGGCGTCGGTCGTTTTGTCGACATAGAATTTCGCTGCGACCAAAGAGAGCACGATCGAATTGGCGCCGTACTTTCGGCTGAAAGTCGTCGTATTGTGCTGTAAGTGATCCGAACCGGTTTGAACCTGAGTAACCGTGAAGAATTCACCCTTGTTTGTGTCCGGTTCCCAAATGAAACAGTCCTGTCCGTCTTCAAAGCAGGTCACATCGTTGCACTTCAACTCAGCCGACGGCTGTGGCATGGGATCGGTCAAGAACGTGTTGCAGTCGCGCGCCTGGTAGACAAGCGTGATAGTATCCGGGTTGGTGTTGGCGGCGTAAATACTCGGAAATTGAGAAGGTACACCGTATCCAGTTTGCCGTATCTGTCGCGTCAACTCGTCAATCGATGCTCGGGCATTCTGCTGAATGGTCGTGATGTCGTCCTGAATCAAATAGTTCTTGTTCTGGGCCTTGTATGTTTCGAACACGGCCGCCGTGACAAAGGCAGTGATGCCCAAAGCGATCATCACTTCGATCAAACTGAATCCGCTGGTCGAGCGCAAACGAGATCTCTTTGTGAACATTGCATGTATCATCGAACTACTCCTTGATTGTCTCATGGTCAAGCGTTCCGACGTCGGTACCCCGCCGCGATGCCTTGCGCCAATCGGCGGGCGTCGCGTCAGATCGAATCTGTCCTGATAATGGTCGACATGGTATCGTAGTGCTGTTTGTTGGACACATCGGACCAACTGAGCGCTATTTTGACATTGCGCAGATGCTGTCCCGCGCTGCTGACCGACCAGGATCGGGTGACGTTGTTCACCACATCGGTGCCGTTGGTCATATTGCCGGTTGCCCGAATTTCTTCGAGTTTCTGCTGCACCAGCTGAGTCGCCAGCGTGGTTTTGTTCGACCAGTCGTTTCCGTCCAGCGCGACCATCGCCATGTTCAGAAGCATCAGAAGAGCCACTGAGAGAATCAGCATGGCCACCAGGACTTCGAGAATCGAGACGCCGTCAGAAGCGGAAAGTTTTCGCAAACGCATATAGAATTCCTTCGTTTGATCTCAGTGGTTGTAAATCGTATGCCGAGGCACTGGAGTAGTTATCGGAAGAACAGGGCCGTTCCTGTAACCCCTTTTTGATAAAGGTGTTAGGATTTGGCGCCCGGCTCCTATTCGGCGCCCTGTATTTGCCGGAAAGTCGGGTTGATTCGGCCGAAAGATGGGACGCGGCCCACTGCCAGTGGGGGATCTTTCCCATTCCCGATGGGCCATGAAAATCGATTGAACGAGCGCGGTCAGTCCGCTAATTTGATTGGCCGAGTAGAATGGAGATACTATGAAGATGACACCATATTTTCTGGCCGGTGAGTGGAAGTCAGGCAAAGCAGCTATCGACGTCCGCTCACCCTATAACAACCGGCTGGTGGGCAAAGTGGCGGCGGCGAACGCCGACGTTTTCTCCACCGCCATCGCCAAAGCCGATCAGGCCTTTGCAACAACGCGAAAATTGCCCTCATACGAACGCGAGGCAGCCTGCCGATTTGTCGCCGACCAGCTTGAGAAACGATCTGAAGAGTTCGCGCGACTGATGTCGCTTGAACTGGGAAAGGCGATTCGGGAATCACGTCTTGAAGTCGCGCGCGCCGTCGGCGTCTTTAGATTGTCGGCCGAAGAAGCAAAGCGCGTCGGAGGAGAGATAATCGATCTGGATTGGACCAAAGGAAGCGAAGGAAGATTCGGATTGGTGCGACGTTTCCCGCTGGGTGTCATCGGCGCGATTACTCCGTTCAATTTTCCCCTAAATCTTATTGCGCATAAGATTGGACCTGCGATTGCCTCGGGAAATTGCATGGTACTCAAGCCGGCCTCCAAAACGCCGCTTATTGCGCTTCGTTTGTGCGAGATACTCGAAAAGTGCGGCTATCCCAAAGGCGCGATTTCAATTCTGCCGGGGAATTCCGAAGCGGCCCGACCGCTTCTTGATGACCCACGCGTCAAACTGATCACCTTCACCGGCTCGGACATCGTCGGCTGGTGGATCAAACAGAACGCAGGGCAAAAGCCGGTAGTATTGGAGCTTGGCGGGAACGCCGGAGTGATTGTTGCCGACGACGCTGATCTTGATTTCGCGACCACTCGCCTCTTGTTCGGGGCTTTTGGAGTGGCCGGGCAGTCGTGTATTTCAGTGCAGCGGATATATGTGTCGGGCAAAGTCTACCCGAAGTTTTTGAGATTGTTCAAGGCCAAAGTCGCACGACTTCGTGTCGGCAACCCTTTGGACGAAAAAACCGACATCGGCACTTTGGTTGACAAAGAAGCGGTGACGAAAACTGTGCAGTGGATCAAAGAAGCGGTCGCCCACGGCGCCAAAGTGCTGATCGGTGGAAAAGCGCGAAACCTTTCGATGCAGCCGACCGTTCTCACCGATGTGAAACGAAATTCGCCGCTCTGCTCGCGCGAGGCCTTTGCCCCGGTCGCCGTGGTAGAGAAGTATAAACGATTCGAAGATGCTGTGGCGCAGGTAAACAACTCGATCTACGGCCTGCAGGCGGGTGTTTTCACCAATCGCCTCAATCATATCATGCACGCTTACCGCGAAATCGAATGCGGCGGTGTGGTGATTAACGACGTCCCAACTTACCGCGCCGATCAGCAGCCGTACGGCGGTATGAAAAATTCCGGACTCGGACGCGAGGGTGTGCGCTATGCCATCGAAGATATGACCGCTGTGAAAATACTCTCCGTCAACCCCAGATAGAATGGATCGCAATTCATATGAGCATTACCTATACTGTTGAGCCCGATTTGAAAGCCGAAGAATTCATCAGTGTGTTGAATCGCTCCGGGCTGGGTATACGCCGTCCGGTGAGCGATCCTGAACGCATGCAGCGAATGATCGACTACGCCGCAGTGGTGCTGTGCGCGCGCGACGACGGCAAATTGGTGGGCGTGGCGCGATCATTATCTGACTTCAGCTACTGTTGCTATTTGTCCGATCTGGCGGTAGACAAAGAGTATCAGGGGAAGAAGATTGGCCGGGAATTGATCGCCAAAACACAGGAGATCATCGGGGAAGAGGCCATGCTTCTGCTTCTGGAAGCCCCGATGGCCAAAGGGTACTACGAGCATGTCGGCTTTGAAAAAGTAGAAAACGGCTGGATACTCCAGCGCAAACGATAGTGACACACGTGGCAGGAAAAGGATTTCGAAACGATGAAACAAAATATTGGTGATGCCGACCGCGCGATTCGCATCGTCGTTGGAGTCGCGATCTTTGTTCTTGGCATTGTCCTGCATTCATGGTGGGGACTGGTGGGGCTTTTGCCGATTGCGACCGGACTGATTCGATTCTGCGGACTTTATCCCATTCTTGGCATCAATACCTGTCGGATGAAGACTTCGCCGGCCGACAAATAGAGATTGCGCGAGTCGCCGTTGCGCTGCAGATTGACGGCACGCGAAAGGAATATTCATGCAGTTTGGCGCGCATCAATCGATATCCGGCGGTGTTTTCAATGCCATCTACTTAGGTCAGAAGGCCGGGTGTGATACGATTCAGATGTTCAACAAGTCGAGTAACCAATGGCGGGCGAAAAAACTCGGCGGCGAAGAGATCGACAAATTCTTTCAGGCGATTGAGGAAACCGGCGTGACCGCGGCCACGTCGCACACCAGCTACTTGATCAACATCGCCTCTCCCGACAAGGAGCTCAACGCCAAGTCATACGCCGCGCTCAAAGAAGAAATGGAGCGGTGCAATCAGCTAAAAATTCCGAATCTGGTGATGCACCCCGGCTCGCATGTCGGTACCGGCGAAGAAGCCGGGCTTAAACGCATCGCCGACAATATCAACAAAATGCTTGCTGAACTTTCGGATAATCAATGCTGTTTGCTTTTGGAAACCACCGCCGGGCAGGGGTCGCATCTGGGGTGCAAATTCGAGCAGCTCGCCTGGATCATCGGCCAGATTGAACAGTCTGAGCATGTCGGTGTCTGTCTTGA
>CAYVWS010000093.1:0-10503 GCA_964455535.1 uncultured Ignavibacteriales bacterium
TTTGCATAGTTGACGCGTGTGCGCGCCAGGTCATCGTCGGACTTTGTGCGCGTGAATGTAGAAATGGCAAGTCGGGCACGACGCGTTGCCTCAGCGGGCTTGCCCAGATACATGAAGACATCAATAAGGGTGCGATCGATTCGTCCGCGGGCAACAAGGTCTTTTCCGGCCAATTTGCGGGCCGACAAATATGCACCCTTTGAGTGCTGATATTTTCCGGCTACTAAATATGCCCATCCGGCCGCGCGACAGGCGATCAGCCGAAGTTCAGGCGAAAGTGATTTAGTGCGGGCCAGAAACTGGTCGGCAAGTTTGACGGCGTCAGTCGTCGATTCCTGAGTAACAGCGCGAATATGCCGGTCGACCGCCGCGACATAGTCTGCCGTCACGGCGGATCTGATCGGCTTGCCTCTCAGGAAAGCTATCGTGAGAACTTTGTCGGATTCACGCGTTACCATCGGATTGGCTCTAAAGCGAAATGTTTTTGGTCGGATACCAGGACCAGTTTTCGTGCCGCGTGCGTGGAGGTCCAATGAAAGAACCCGCCGCTGTCGGAAGCCAGACGCTTGCGGCCGACGGCAAGCACCAGATTGTGTTGAGCGCGGCCGCGATGATAGACGCGCGCAACGCACTCCCACTGATGCGAGCGCCGTTCGGCGACCAGCTCTATTCGGTATGCGCCCGCGGCGAAGGCCACTCGGCGAAGATGACCGTCGACTACGTCGCGTCGACCGATCTGGCCGGCCGACTGCCACGAGTCATCGGTGATGCGTCCACGTCCGGACGATGCAGGACCGTTGGAGTCGAAAAGCAGAGGAATAGCGGACAGGCGCTCGATGTGTTCGCTTGAAGCGCCGCCGAATATCTTTCGCTGTGAGGTGGCTTGGGATTTCATGGTGTTCCTCTTCATCATTGCAGTAAAGACTCCCCAGTTGCGCGGTCAGTCCGTTTCGTACCCCAATTGCCGCAGGTTTTTTTTGAGCTGGATCAGACAGCGGGATCGAATCGGCCCGATCGAGTTGAGCTTAACTTTGAGCGCCTTCGCGATATCATCATAGGATTGCTCCGCTTCATCTAAGAACAGTCCGGCCAATAGCTCTTGGCATCGCGCGTCGAGCCGGGAGAACGCGGCGTAAAGCATCGCGGTCTGCTCAAGGTCGGTGATTTCAGCGTCGGGTAAGCGGCCCGGAGTCGGTGGCGGTACCTGAGTGTGCAAATTGGCTCGTCGCGCTCTATTGCGGTGAGCCGTAAGAGCCTTGCGATGAGCGGTTTGGATTAGCCAGGCAGGCACGGCCTTGGGGGTAGCAATAGTATGACGCTTGCGATAGAGCGCGATCCAAGTCTGCTGGGCGCAGTCCTCGGCGTCGTCGTGATCGAGCCCCGCCCGGCGCACCACCGTCAGCACCAGTGAGGCGTACAATTGCACCAGCCGCCTCCAGGCGGCTAAGTCGCCACGGACAACTTCGGGCCACAAATGAGTGATGTCGGTCAGATGTTTACCGGCCAGGACGCAATCTCTCCCGTGAGGGCATTGAGGCGGGTTTCAAACGGAGTACCACTCCTACCTGACAAAGACGCCGGTCGCGTCAGTTCCGTACAGGCAATAGTACTACGAGAGCAATTTTGGGTAAGTTTTGGGAAAAGGCAAGTCGCAGGAAAGGATGCAGGCGACAAATGTGCGCTGCCACGAGGACACATTTATCATTTGTGTTCGTAGGCCTCGCGCAGCCTGCCGGAAATTTCTGTGTCGATATCCGCAGCCGCGACCAGTTTGAACCGGTGGTTATATCGGTTGGCGCTTACCTGATCGACTCTATCTACCCGTGAGCTTGCAAGACGCCGGGATAGTACAATTTCCAGGTTGAGATATCTCTTGCGAGGATGAACGCCCGCGAAAGCAGACCGGTTAACCAGATGGATCGAGGTTTGCTTTGATTCCACTTCGACCGGCCCAAACGTTCGGCACTTCGTAACGAGGCAGTCATATATCTTTTTCACCGCCGGCTCTCTGGTCTTGAAATGTGACCCTATGTCGTTTGGCATACCCGATCCTCTCGCATTTGGGGCTCCCAAAATCTACGCGTCCGCCCCGACGGCCACAATCACATTATCCGGAGAAAACATCCCTGATTTATCCTATTAGCCGACAACACTATCCATAATTACTGCCGTCGTGTATATTGCGATATCGCCAATTGCTTTCGTTCGCGAGATTCCTACACGGGAGAAATTGTCATGAAACGCATGCTGCTTTTTTTCACGGGGGTGCTTACTCTGTTGTTGGTTGTCTGGTCATGTTCCAAAAACAGCACCGGTGGTGGTGATGACGGCGCCGATGACGGCAATACGCCGTACTACATCGAGGATTTCATGGTCGACAGCGTCACCGACAGCACCATCCTGCTCACCTGGACAGCCACCGGCGACGATGCCGACCAAGGGACCGCGTCGTCATATGACATTCGATACTGGCACACCTGGCTTGCCCCGGCAAATTGGGACAGCGCCGTGCAGATCGTGGGCGAGCCGCATCCGAAAGCCGCCGGGTCGAAAGAAAGTCTCTGGGTGCACAATCTCAAAAGAGACACCACCTATTATTTCCTGATGATAGTGTGCGACGAAGCCAACAACTGTGCCGGATCGAGCGGTTGTTCCGGCACTTGCTTTACCGATCAGGTTGTCACATTTGCCGACAGTCATCTTGATTCGGCGATCAGGGAAATCTTTGGAATTACGTCGGGCGACATCATGCTCTCTGACCTGCGGGCGCACGACGCGTTATTCGCCAACGGCGCCGGAATATCGAGCTTGTCCGGGATCGAAGTCTGGGGAAATCTTCACGGACTCGGTCTGGCGTCAAATAGTCTTTCCGACCTCTCGCCGCTTTCGGGACTGCACGGGCTGGTCCACTTGGGACTGACCGATAACGGGCTGTCTGATATTTCGGCCATCGCGCCGCTGGATAGCTTACAGATTCTGCATCTGCGAACCAATCACCTATCCGATCTTTCGGCTATTGCGCATTTGACTCGTTTGCGGCAACTCGACCTGACTCAGAACCAGATCACCAATATCGAACCGTTGCTTGGTAATGAGGGCCTCGGGACAGGGGACACGATCTGGCTTGGCGAGAATCCCCTCTCGTCGGAGGCGACCACTTACCAGATTCCCATCCTGCAATCGCGGGGGGTCACGGTGCTGGGAATCTGAGCGGCTTCCGATTTGCCGACCAGTTGAACGTCCTTTTCCTGATCTGTGCGGCAAGCTTTGTCTTGCCAAGTTGATCGTTTCCTTATATCATCCACTAAATCCACGATTATCGAACTATCACATTCCGGGAGGACGTCTGACCATGTTTGCCAAACGCTCGACACTGCTACGTGTGCTCGCTTTCTGCACCCTGACCATCGCAACATCCGGCATGAGCCGAGTCGCCGCGCAAGTTCAGGACATCGAGGACCTCTTTCCGGCCGAGAACAACACTGACATCTCCGGCGAGTATCCTATCGCCGCGGTCTTCGACGACAGCACCACTGGAACCGCCACTATCGAGCTTTCCAAGTGGAAGACCTTTACCTCCCAGCGCGGCAAGACCTTTCAGACTTACCAGCTTAAGGGTGCCTACAACGAATGGAAATTCACGGGCGTGGGGGCGTTCGACGGACATCGCCTCTACACCGCCTGCCGGGAAGGAGACAAGAAGAACTACTTCGTCATGGTTCTCACAAAACTCGTTCTGCCGCAGGTGATCTCCGACCAGATTTTCGAATTCTGGCGGGTCAGTTGGGCCGATAACAAGAAGGGTGATATTTACGAATGGAAGGGAGATGTCCCGTGGTATGGTCATCTGGATTTCAAAGATGACGTCTTTGGGTATTACTTCTGGTCCGACGGCACCTGGGGGTCGTATTCGACCTATGGTGGCGGGTGGCCTCTGGAAGGAGATTCGATCCACTTCCACCAGCGGGAAATGAAGAAGGACGGGAAGTATGAAAAGAATATCGTCAAGGCCTGGTGGGATGCCGGGCGGCTGTCGATTGAACCCAACGGTGAAAATACCCGCATCAATGTCCACAAAGGATACGGCGGCAAGGACGACTATATCGGTACCGGGATGATGCTCCGCGATGATCTTACTGGCCGTGATTTTCTGGTCGCCATGATGGGCGGTCCCGACGCTGCCTTCGTTGGCTGTTTGGAGCTTGTAGGCAAAGAATTCAAAGGCGTTACGGCGATGCCTGTGTACACAGGTCGGACCACCGAAACATGGGCGATTCCAGAGGCGGTAATTCAGAAGAACCCGGGTCTATTCAAATAGACCGTTCCGGCGGCCTTATTCTGCACGCCGGCCCATTATCCGATTGAATAATAGATAACCTGCGGCTATCTTTGTCCCGCAATGACAGCCGCCTCACTTCGTATATCTTCTCGGCCGGAGCTCTCGTGAGCCAGCACGGCGACGACCAAACCCGGTCGCATACCATTCTGACCAAGGGTTCCACGGTCAACCAGTATACGATTGTCGATAAAATCGGCGCGGGGGGCATGGGTGAAGTCTACTTAGCCGATGACTCCAAGCTGGGCCGACGGGTCGCGCTCAAATTTCTTCCGGCGCATCAGGCCGAAGACTCGGCCATCCGCGCCCGCTTCACCCGCGAGGCGCAAGCAGCAGCCAAACTCGATCATTCGAACATCGTTACTATCCACGAAGTCAACGAATTCAACGGTCGGCCCTTTTTCGCGATGCAGTATGTCGACGGCAAAACGCTCGCGCATTACAGCCACGAAATCACTTTGCCGCTTCCGAAGATTTTGTCGCTTGCCGCCCAACTGTGCGACGGCTTGGCTTGCGCTCACTCGGCCGGAGTAACCCACCGCGATATCAAATCGGCGAATATCATCGTCGACAAAGATCTGCGCCCGAAGATTCTGGATTTCGGCCTTGCGACTTTCGGCGGTGGCGACGGTCTGACCAAAGCCGGCTCGACGCTCGGCACGGTGGCCTATATGTCCCCCGAACAGGCCCAGGGGCGCGAAATGGACAAGCGCTCCGATCTGTTTTCACTCGGCGTGGTCCTGTACGAACTCATCGCAGGACAAAGCCCCTTCAAAAGGAACAGCGATGCGGCCACTCTGCATGCTATTGTCAGTGAAGCCCCCGAACCGTTGTCTCGCTTCAAAGCCGATCTTCCGCCCGAATTGCAGCGTATTGTCACCAAGTTGTTGGCAAAAGATCCAGGTGAGCGGTATCAAACGGCTGAGGATTTGGCGACCGATCTGCGCACCCTGTTAAAACTGCTGGAATCGGGCGACCGCACGACTTCGGGAAAGGTGGCAACCTCCAAACCGTCGATTGCTGTCCTTCCGTTCGCCAACATGAGCGCCGATCCCGAAAACGAGTTCTTCGCCGACGGTCTGACCGAAGAGCTGCTCAATGTGCTGGCGAAAAACCCGGAGTTAAAAGTAACCGGTCGCACATCGTGCTTTGCGTTTAAAGGGAAGCAGGAAGACTTACGATCCATCGGCCAGAAACTCAATGTCGGGACGATTTTGGAAGGCAGTGTCCGCAAAGCCGGCAGCCGGGTACGCATCACCGCGCAATTGGTGAGTGTCAACGACGGATTCCATCTTTGGTCGGAAACCTACGACCGGGTACTCGATGACATCTTTGCCGTGCAAGACGAAATCGCGCAGTCGGTGTCCAAGGCAATGCATGTAACGCTGGTCGGCGTCGTGACCGAGCGCAGGCAGGTCAATCCCGAAAGCTATGCGCTCACACTGCGGGCCCATCAGAGTCAACTGTTGATGAACGCCGAGAGTCTTGGTTCAGCGGTAGAGTTGTACAAGAAGGCAATTGCGCTTGATGCCGAGAACGCCAAGGCCTGGGCCGGTTTGGCGCTGACGTACGCCATTCGCGATTCGTACGGGCATAGCGACCACCAAGTTGAGTATCCCCTAGCCAAGCAGGCCGCGATGAAAGCGCTCGAGATTGACGATCAGTTGGCCGAGGCGCATATCGCCATGAGCTGGGTCTACTCAGCGCTCGAAATCAAAGTGCGCGACGGCTACCCCCACGCCAAACGTGCCTACGAGCTCGAGCCGAATAAGAGCGAGATCGTATCAGGAATGGCCCTGTGGGAACTGTTGTTCGGGAATTTTGACAAAGCCATCACACTGTCCCGGAAGTCTGTGGAACTTGATCCGCTCAATCCGACCGCATGGCGTGAACTGGCCCGCATTCTCCTGTTTGCCGGTCATGTAGATGAATCTTTGCAGGTTGTTGATCGGGTACTCGCCATGAGCCCTACTATGACCACCTTACAGTTAGGGCGGGCGGCCGCCTTTCTGTTGAAAGGCGATCTGCAAAATGCTCTGGGGGCGGCCGAGAAAGAGAAGTCCGCCGGCTACCGTTACTGTGCGAAAGCGATGATATACCACTCCCTTGAGGAATTCGACAAGTGCGCAACCGACCTTGCGTTGTTGAAAGCTGAGGGTGATCAGTGGGGGTTCCAGATAGCCATGGTCTATGCTTGGCAGGGCGACGTCGACTCGGCGTTCGAGTGGCTCGAACGGGCCTACAAAATTCACGACGCCGGCATTCCACTCACCAAGGTCCAGCCGTTTCTTGGCAATCTTCACGCCGATCCCCGCTGGCCGGTTTTTCTCAAAAAGATTGGCCTGGCTGACTGACTTCAATCTCAATGCCTCGTCCTTCATTTGTTTTTTGATTCCACAGTCAGGTGAGTCAGATTATATTGCGCGACAACGATATGCGTTTACTTGGCCGGAACAAAAGAACTCTGAACGATCATGACTGATCAGCACCCCGACGATCACACCCGATCGCATGCACTGTTGACCGCCGGCACGCTCATCGGCGCGTACCGGATTGTCGACAAAATCGGTGCGGGCGGCATGGGGGAAGTCTTCTTGGCCGAAGACACCCGGCTCAAACGGAAAGTCGCGATCAAATTTCTACCAGCTCATTTCATCGGCAACGAGGAAATCAAGAACCGCTTCTTT
This sequence comes from uncultured Ignavibacteriales bacterium, assembly GCA_964455535.1. Taxonomy (GTDB): domain Bacteria; phylum Zixibacteria; class MSB-5A5; order GN15; family FEB-12; genus JACRAV01. Next base: position 7,024 of record CAYVWS010000093.1, read on the forward strand.
CGCGAGGCGCAGGCAGTCGCCCGCCTCAATCATCCGAATATCGTCACCATCCACGATGTCGCCGAATTTGACGGCCGCCCGTACTTTGTGATGGAACATGTGGAGGGTGAATCTCTCCACCATTACTGCCACGCCCAGCCGCTTCCGATGGACACCATCATCGAGTACGCCATTCAAATTTGCCAGGGAATCGGAGAGGCCCACCGCGCCGGGATTGTGCATCGTGATATCAAGAGCACCAACATTGTCATCGACGCCAAAGGCCGTGCCCGGCTTCTGGATTTCGGGCTAGCCGCAATTGCAGGTGATGACAAGCTCACCAAGACGGGTTCGACACTCGGCACGGTATCGTATATGTCGCCCGAGCAGGTATCCGGCCGCGAGATCGATCATCGTTCCGATCTTTTTTCATTCGGTATTGTCCTGTACGAATTGATCGCCGGTCGCACTCCGTTTCGGCGCGACAACGAAGGCGCGACCCTTCGCGCGATCATGCAGGACACCGCCGAGCCGCTTGCTCGATTCAAGTCCGATATTCCCGAGCGCCTTCAGCGAACGATCGACAAACTGCTTGAAAAAGACCGGGAGCTAAGATACCAGACAGCCGAGGATGTCATCGCCGACTTGAAACGGCTGGTCTATGATTCCCAACAGACAACGACAAGACAATCCCCTCAAAAAAGGAAAAAGCCCGTACTATACCTCGCTATTGGACTTGTCGCTGTAGTGGCCGTCATCGCCGCGTATCTGTTCATCCCGAAGAAGACCGCCTCGCCCATAGCGACCGCCGAATCGACACCCATGATCGCGGTTCTTCCCTTTGAGAATCTAGGAAATCCCGAAGACGAGTACTTTGCCGACGGTATGACCGAAGAAATCACCTCTCGTCTGGTTGGCATCAATGGTCTGGGTGTGATCTCCCGCACCAGTTCGATGCAATACAAAGGGGCAGGGAAGAGTGCGGGCCAGATTGGAAAGGAACTCGGTGTCAATTATGTGTTGGAAGGAACAGTTCGCTGGGCGAAATCCGAAGGTCACGCCAAAGTTCGTATCACGCCGCGTTTGATCCGCGTGTCGGATGATCGCAACATGTGGTCGGACAATTATGAGCGGGAGATCATGGAAGTCTTCGCGGTACAGGAAGACATCGCGACGAAAATTGCCTCTCAGCTTGACCTGACTCTCATGGAATCTGACCGGAAGGCGCTAGCAGTCCGTCCCACGACCGATTCGCGCGCCTACGATTACTATCTCAAGGGGATCAGCGGCATACGGCGGCTCGATTGGACTCTGCCGACTTTGAGCGCCGCGTCGGCCAATCTTGACAGCGCCGTGATGCTCGATCCGGCCTTCGCCCTCGCCTACGCCGCCAAGTCGCGCGCCAATACGTTGTTGGCGTGGATTGATCCCTCTGGAGAGTATCGGGATATCGCCCGGGCGTCGTTTGAAAAAGCGCTGCAATTGCAGCCGAATTTGTCCTACGGTCACATGGCAGCGGGTTTCTTTTACAATTTGACCGAAACGGACTATGACAGCGCCATGGTTGAACTAAATCTGGCTACCTCCGAACTCCACAACGACGCCGATCTGGTGACGAATATCGCGTTGGTACAATGGCGCCAGGGAAAATTCGACGAGGCAGGCGAAAACTTTCGCAAGGCGGCCGAGCTTGACCCGCTTAATCCCGTCCTTCATTCGTTTCGATCGCAGTTCTTCAGATTCCTGAGAAATTTTCCCGAAGCGGAACGGTCGATTAACCGGGCTATCGCCCTGGACCCCAAGCGCGCGGATTTTTATGCAGAGAAGCTGGCGGGCATTGCCTCGCGCTACGGCGATTGGAACAAATGTCGCGATCTGTTGCGTGAGGCCCTCAACCAATTCGATACACTTGAATTTGTCCGGACATTCGGCTTTGTCGCTATGGATTCTTTGGGCGGCGGTCATATTTTCGAAAACAGCGCCTTCGTTAATCGCTTTCGAGAAGATTCACGAAATCGGCTTGACCCGCCCGCATTCTACGGGTCGATGGCGTTCATATATCGCGATGCCGGCAATGCGAAGCTGAGCACTGCCTATTTTGATTCGGCAAAGAACATTGTCGAAAAACGACTCAAAGTCGTTCCGAACGATCCCTCGCTCGCCTCAACCCTCGGCTCGATATTGTCAGAATTAGGAAAATGCGCGGACGCGGTCAAGCTTGGCAACCGCGGAAAGGAGTTACTGTCTATTGCCAAATGCCATTGGTGAGGACCGGGTCAGGTCATGGTCATGGCCACCATTTATGTCAAATGCGGAGAATACGACAAAGCGATCGATCAGCTTGAGGTGTTACTTGGTGAGCAGACTCCGTATACCGTCAATGATTTCAAGCTCAACCCCGAGCTCGATCCATTGCGCAAACTCCCGCGCTATCAGGAGATGATAGAAAGATACCGTGCCCTCGGCACAACAATGTAGGACTGTGCTCCGCGCCGTATAGTGACGCCCGCCACTTGACGGGGCCGGCTTCTATCGAGTAATTGCCTCCATGAGCGCGACCAAATCTTTCATCGTGACCGGCGGGGCCGGGTTTATCGGCTGTAACCTGGTCAAAGCGCTCAACCGGCGCGGCCACACTGAAATCACCATCGTCGATAATCTCAATCACCCCGAAAAAGAGAAAAATCTTAGCTCACTCGAATTTCGAACCTATTTCGACAAATCCGAATTTCGCAAACTGATCTCATCAAATTCAATCGCGCGCGTCGACGGCGTCTTTCATATCGGCGCCTGCAGCTCGACACTCGTCACCGACGAGTCATATCTGGGCGACAACAATTATCAATACACGATTGATCTGTGTCGCTGGGCGCTTGAGCACAAGGCGCGGTTTGTGTACGCCTCGTCGGCGGCAACCTACGGTGACGGTTCTTTTGGATATGTCGACGACGAATCTTCCACATCCCGCTTGAAACCGCTCAACGCCTATGGCCGCTCCAAGCAGATGTTCGATATGTGGGCGATTGAAAACGGGCTGATCTCAAAGATCGCCGGCCTGAAATATTTCAATGTCTACGGTCCCGGCGAAGACCACAAAGGACCGATGCGATCGCTTGTGAACAAAGCGTACGCGCAGGTCAAAGCCGAAGGAAAGATGCGGCTGTTCAAATCGCACCGCCCCGACTACCGCGACGGTGAACAGCAACGGGACTTTGTTTATGTCGACGATGCCGTCGCCGAGACGCTTTTCTTTTTCGATCACCCGGAAATCTCCGGGCTATTCAACTGCGGCACTGGAGCCGCCCGTACCTGGCTCGATTTAGCGAACGCACTCTTCGCGGCGATGAATCAGCAGCCGAATATCGAGTTTGTCGATATGCCGGTGGAAATCCGCGCCAATTATCAATATCACACCCAGGCCGATCTGACCAAACTGCGCAAGTCCGGTTACGTCGCCCCGTTTGTTTCAGTCGAAGACGGCGTGCGGCGGTATGTAAGCGA
>CAYVWS010000094.1:0-10482 GCA_964455535.1 uncultured Ignavibacteriales bacterium
GACATCAGCGGATGAGCGCGATCTTCGATTTGCTCTCGGCCAGGAGATTTTTCTTTTGTGCCGAATCCCAGAGACGGGCGTAGGCCAAATAGACGCCCGAGGCGACTTCCTTGCCGGCGGAATTTTTCATATCCCAGCCGGTTTCGTAGATTCCTTCGGCGTGCACACCGAGGCGGTCGTCGCCAAAGGTGGAAGCGTTAATTGTTCTGACCAGTTCACCGGCGGCGGTGTAAAGATCGATTAACAAGAGCGGTTCGGTTGTGAAATTCCGGTTCAGTGAATCGCTTGCGATCTGGAACCTGAAGGTAAGAGGATTATCTCCCATAGCGCTGACGACCGCGGGGTTGGGATAGGGCGTGAGGACGGCCGATGGACGAACGGTAACGATGCCGGTATCGCCTATCGAGAAGCCGACTTGCGGCGCAATCGAGCCCAGATATAGCAGTGGTTCGGTGGTTGAAGGAGTGAGCGCCACTGTAATCGATTTGTATTTGTTCGGGTGCAGGGCTTGCAGAGTCAGGAAGGATTGTCCGCCGCCGCCTAATGGAACTGTGAAGCGCTCGATTTCGATAGAGTCAGGAAGGTCAACCAGTTGATAGAAAAGACAGATAGACCATTCTACAAAGATCGGATGCTGAACTGAAATGAAAATGGGGAGCACGCTGTCGCACGATATCGGAACAAACATGCAAGGAAATTGTGCGTCAATGTTTGGCGGTAAGACGCTGTCGCAGGAGATCTGAACTATGGTGTCCGGCGATGCCGCCGTGTCGACTCTGGCTGTGCCTCTGCATCCAGTGCGGCTGTCGAGATATTCGAGGTGCATGAAGGCCGTGCCGTTGTACTGCGGCAAAAACGTGCCGGTGCCAACAAGCTGAGAATCGGGGTAGCGCGTGACTCGGGTCATGGCGTCCAGCGGGATGGGCGGATACGACGCCGCTTCTTCGTAGCCGATTCCGGCCGGCGCGATTGCCGCGAACTGACCGGAATAGAAATTCCAGATTGCGTAGTCATTGAGCGTCGTCGCCCAGGTCGCCTGGTTGTCGTGTGAGTTGACTATCTGCTCACAGGCCTGCAGAAAGTTGGCGCGGTGATTATTCGGGTCGAAAAGATCGGCGCACCGCTGCCATATTTCGCGAATGATATCTTTGTTGTAATGCTGGGATAGGTAGAGCGCAAACAGCACAGAACCATAGGGGTGCAGCGAGCTTGCCCCCGACGAGCCAAACTGCTGCAGCGATGCTGACGGAAAATCAAGCACAAACGGCAAGTAGGAATAGTAGTCGTTAATGTGATCGTAGCACTCTTCCTCCATCCACACCGCCGACGCTTCCATCCAATACTGACGGCGGACAGTTGAGGGGTATCCATCATACTCGGCGTAATCGATTCCGAATTGAATTGCATGAAAATACTCGTGAGCGATCGTCACACGGGCGGCATCCAAAGGCCGCGACCTATATGTTTCGATTGTCTGATAGTCGTTATCAAGTTCCAGATACGAGGTCGCCGTTTTCTCCGTCAAATAGGCATCGAGATATGTCAGTCCGTAGAATTGGGCCGAGAGATTGAGGACGTAGATATCAAATCGGTTGTCCATACCGCTCGGGTAGAAGCCGTCAACCGGCGGCTGGGGATACCCGAGCGTGTCGATCTGATGGGTGTAGACCGAATCGGCTATGCGTGCGATCATGACGATATAGTCGGGGACAGAATCGACCAACGTGCGGACATTCGGCTGGTAGACGGCATTGACGCCGGTGTCGATATAGTGAATCAGGAACCGTCCGGCGGGTGAGCCGTAGCTTCGCGACAAGACAAGCGTATCGGGGCGGCCGACGGCCTGGACGCCAAGCGCCGACATGAGCGATCGGTCGAGTTGACCGCGATTCTGCAGAAATTCGTTTACAGCCGCGGTTCCGCATTTGTCGGGCGGGAGTTTTTTCTGTTCATCGGTGAGCGGCGGCGACGGTAACTGCCCGGTGGCGATACCGTAGGCGGTGATGATTCGCTTTTGATCGTCGAGTGACATCGAATCGGCAAAGGCGGTGGCGCACAATACGGCGATGAGACAAACAAATGTGGTAATCGTCTTCACGACATGCTCCGGTGGGCTGCGGCCCGTTCTTTCATCCGGTCGAGATATTCCGGTGGGATATTTATTGAACCGAGGGGGGCTTCGCGCACCCCGCGGCCGTGGAAATCGGTGCCGCCTGAAAGAACGAGATTGAATTCTTTGGCAGCGAGCTTGGCTTTGCGAGAATCTTGCGGCTTGTGCGAATAGTGAAGCGCCTCGATGCCGTCGAGGCCGAGAGCGACAAGCTGCGGCAGATGGCGAAACATATCGCCTAAGGCCGGATGGGCAAGGACCGCGATGCCGCCGGCGCGATGCACCAGATCAAACGCTTCTTTGGGTTCAAGCATGTATTTGGGTACGTAGGCCGGGCCGCCGTTGCCGATGTATTTGAAAAATGCTTCTTCGTACATGGTGGTTTGGCCCATCGAAAACAACGTCTGTGCGATGTGGGGGCGGCCGATCACGCCTCCGTTGGCGGTACGTTTCACATCGTCAAAGGTAATACTAAGGCCCAGTTTTTGCAACCGGTCGACCATCTCTTCCCCGCGCTCCGAGCGCTTGCGCTGATAGAAATTGAGGGCCTCGTTAAAGGGCTGATTGTCCGGATCAAACAGATAGGCGAGGATGTGGATGTCGTCGGTTTCGAGACGAACCGAGAGCTCGGTTCCCGAGATCAGTTCGGCATCGGACGGCGTGCGAAGCGCGAATACTTCTTTCCAGCCCGAAATAGTGTCGTGATCGGTGACTGAAAAAGCCGTGAGATGAGCGGCCCGGACTTTGTTCAACAGATCGACCGGCGACAGCACGCCGTCGGAATGGTTGGTGTGCATGTGCAGGTCGATTTTTGATTTCATCCCAGACGTGACTCGACGTGCTGACGAATTTCTTCGGCCAAAGTAAGCGCGTGGGTGCGGACGGTCTGGACTTCGCGGCGCATGCTTTCGACATACGGCTGATCTTTGAGGGTGCCGAGGTTGATACGGACATTATAGCCCGCGCCCTCAACAGCGGTCAGGCCCATGAGCCCCGCCACACCGGCATCGGAAACTGAATTTTGATTGCCTTTCACTGCGACCACTTTGGCCAGATGAAGGACATCGAGTGTGCTCTTCATGACTTTGAGCGGCACTTCGGCGGCATGTTTGGTGGCATGTTCTATTTTCTCGTCGCGCATCGCGACTTCCTCGGGCGTGCTCTTGGGGAGCTTAAAGGCATCCATGACGGCGGTGAAGGCGTGCTTGTCGTCATCGATTAGCTTTTCGAGTTCCTTGCGGAGGGCATCGGCGCGGTCGCGGATATCAGAAAGTTCGTCTTTGACTTCGACGTACTGTTTTTTGGACACGGTCAATCGGCAGACCATCGCGGTAAGTGCGGCTGACAATGCGCCGGCCGACGCTGATACCGACCCGCCACCCGGCGCCGGGGCCGATGAGGCCACCTGATCGTAGAAACTCTCCTGCGGCGGCAAACCGAATGTGCCGGCGGCTTTCAGTTTTTCTTCGAGCAATTGGTCTTTCGAGAAGTTCTCAAGCTGAAGATAGAAATCGGCGGCTTGAATGATCGCTTCCTGCGGGACAAGTCCGACGATTTCAGACGATGTGACCGAGACGCCATACCGCTCGGCTTCGCGCTTGATTGTCTCGAAGACGCGGAAAAGCGGCGTTTGCTGATAATTGGTCATGTTCATCGAGACCTGAACCTGGTCGCGCTCTTTTATCTCGAAGCCAAGCGCTTTGACGAATCGATATCCGCCGCGAAGATTACGAACGGCGTCGGCGATCTTGTCGGCAATCCACTTTTTGTTCGTATTGAAGTAGACGTTATACGCGACCAGCGGAAAGCGCGCGCCGATGGCGGTTGAGCCGGATTTCAGGTTCATCACCGAGGGACCGTAGTCGGGCTTGCGGTTCGGATCAGTCTCGATGGAATCGCGGATGCCTTCATATTCACCGGTGCGGACATTGGCCAAATTCTTACGCTCGGTTTTGGTCGCGGCGCTTTCGTACAGGTAAACGGGGATCTGAAGCTCCTCGCCGACGCGTTTTCCAAGTTGGTTGGCAAGTTCGACGGCGTCGTCGATGGTCATTTCGGAAAGCGGGATAAAGGGGCAGACATCGCAGGCCCCCATACGCGGGTGCTCGCCGCGGTGAGTGCGCATGTCGATCAGTTCGGCTGCCTTTTGATAGCCGCGAAAGGCAGCTTCGACTGCAACATTGGGGTGACAGACAAAGGTAACGACCGCGCGATTGTGGTCGCCGTCCATCTCACGATCCAGAAGCGAAACGCCGGCGACCGAGGTGATCGCCGAACAGATGGCGTCGATGACCTCGCCGCGACGGCCTTCGGAAAAATTCGGAACGCATTCAACTAATCTGGCCACAACAAGACTCCATTTCACAATACAAGAGGATACGGGCGAATCGCATAAGATAGTTACAATTCGGTTACTTCGCCCAATTGATAGTCGGTCAGCTCGGCCGATATCGAGCCGACGAGAATTTTCGATTTCATCAAGACCGGCATGCGCAGGCGGTCATCGGTGAGCCAGACTTTGAGTGTCCCCTCGTTTTTGAACACGCCCACCGACGAGGTCAGCGGTTCAACGACGAGGCAATCAAACGTTCCGGCGTCTACAGTGATCTTTTCTTTTTTGAGTACGCGAACTTCGAGTTTCACCACTTTCCCGTCGACAAAGTTCTGCGCGAAGACCGACTCGCCGACAGTGAGTTTGAGCGTGCGGACATAGTACAGCACCGAGAGCGCGTCCTGACAATACGGCTCGACTTTGGTGGTGTCCTTGCCGTCGATGACCCGTGTGTTTTTCTGATCGAAAACCGAAAGACGGTCCGCTTTGTAGCCACCCTCGCGTAAGTGTTTTTCGAAACGCCAGGGGAACAGACCGACGGCGTCGACAATGGTCTCGATCCGGTCTTCGACTTTATAGAAACTGGTGAAAAACTTATTGGAGTTGGCGCGCGAGATGATCTGGTAGCAGGGGCGCGACTCGTATTCGATCAGCTTGCCGACTTCCATTGTGGCGGTGCCGGCGTTGATGAAACCATAGTTGATGTCAAACGACAGCTTCTCCCCTACGCCGAAGGCGACATTGTCGATTTCGCGACCGAGGAGCGTATCAGATGCCGCAGCGCTGGTCGGTTCGGCGGTGACACTTGACGGCCCGATACCCAAGCTGACCAGATACGAAACGCCGCCGACCAGAGAGAGGGCCACGAAGGGCAGAACGAAGCGGGTGAGGAATTTCTTAGCGGCCGGCATGATGTTCATCTATCAGTTGTACAATTTTCGGCAGGTGTTTCCCCAAATATTCGCCGATTTCGAGGAAGGTTTCGTTGTAGCGATCAAGCGACTGGCCGATCGGATCCTCAACTGCCTCTCCCTTGGGACTCGGATCGGGGAAATTCTTGAACAAGTATGTTTTGGGCTTTGCCGAAGGCGTCCATTTCAGAATATCCCGATAGTGCTCGGGGGTCATGGCCAGAATCAGATGGGCTTTGTCGATGAGCGAACGAGTAAGCTGTTGCGATTTGTGTTTCGAAAGATCGCCGCGCCAGACTCTGACCGCTTCGTTGGCATACATCGTCGCGGGGAATCCGTTGGTCGCACCGGTTCCGGCAGAGATTACTTCGTATCGGCCGGGGCGCTCTCTTTCTAACAATACTTTGAGTGCGGCTTCGGCCATAGGCGAACGGCAGGTATTGCCGGTACAGACAAACAGAATGACGAAGGGATCGGCCATAAACCTACATCCGCCCTGCAATTCGTTCGATCTCTTCAATCGGGATAGCACCGGCTCGTAAAATTCGGTACGAGCTGTCGACGCACTCCACCACCGTGGAGACCGGCCCCGTCAGCGAGCCGCCATCGATGTAGAGATCCACGCGCTCACCGAAATCCGTTTGGATATCGTGAATGGTTTCACGGTTGGGATGGCCGCTTAGATTGGCCGAAGTAGCCGTGAGCGGAGCTTCTACTGCTTCTACTAACTGTCCGATCAGATGAGACGATGAATATCGAATTCCGATTTTGCCGTCGACGACTCTGGGGGCCCGCCAGTCGACACGCGCCGCCAGTACGAGGGTGAGCGGACCGGGAAGGTATTCGTCGATCAAGTCCTGCGCAATCGGAGTCACATATCCCAAGCGAGCGATATCGGATTTGTTTGCGACAAACAGCGCGGTGGGACTGGTAAACTGACGGCCTTTTAGTTCGAAGAGGCGATCGACTGCGGCATCATTGTCACCTCGCACCAGCAGACCATAGCGGGTTTCGGTCGGCGCCACAACCAGACCGCCGTCGGCGATCACTCGCGCCGCCTTGCCAATCGATTGTATGTCTGAAAGTGGGACTACCGATGTCTGCATGTTATTTGCCGCCCGAGGTCTTAATGGCAGAATCGGCTTCCCGGGCAGAATCAATCGGCGCCAAGAGTGAGTCGTACAGCGGCGACGCCTGCACGATGCCGATGGTGACCGGTATCACCCAGCAATTGCTGTAGCCAAGCTGTTGAGCGGTGCGGCGGTAATCTTCGGCCGCGCCACGGTCGGCGAAATCGCCGACGCGCACTTTGAAATTTGGGATTTCGTAGTCGACATGCACCGGCTGATCGAAAATCTCTTCGGCAACCTGCGCCGCTTTACGGGCCTCGCCGAATGCCTGCGAAGTCAGAATTTGTACGCGAAATACAACGGTGGAGCGACCGGAACCCGCGGTAGTGCCCGCAACGGCGCCGATGGGCGCAGTTTGCGGAGCGATGCTTGTAATCAAAACCTGATCTGACGGCAGCGAGAGCGGATCAATGCCGCGCACTTTGACAGGCGGCGGAGTCGATTTGGCCGACGCGGATTTGTCGGCCGCGGTCGCTGATATCGCCAGCACGGTTGCCGCCAGAACGCTACAGATATTTGCGGGTCTTGTCACTCTCATCCAATTTGCTCAACAAGTCTTTGATTTCGCCGGTTTTGGTTTTGTGGACAACAAAGGTGACATCGCCGGATCGGACGACTACTAAATCAGAAACGCCAAGGCAGACCACGATGCCCTCGGCGTCGTTATAGATCGTAGTTTCGAATGTGTTTTGCACGAGGACATCGCCCACCCGGACATTGTTTTCGCTGTCGCGTTCTTTGTACCGGTCGAGCGAGTTCCAGCTTCCGATATCGTCCCAGAGGATGTCGGCTTTCATCACCAGCACATTGCTGGCTTTTTCGAGCACCGCGTAGTCAATCGAAATCGACGGCGCTGTTTTGTACAGCTCTTCGCGGGCTTTCATCTCATTATCTGTGCCGATTGTCTCGCCATATTTCGTGAGCAGTTCGGCGATATCGGGGCGGCAGGCGCCAATTGCTTTGAGGATCGAGCGCGCCGACCAGATAAACATGCCGCTGTTCCAGAGATACTTGCGGCTAAAGTAGTATTCTTGCGCGACTGCGGCTTTCGGCTTCTCGGCAAACGAAGCGACCTGATAGATCGACGATGCCCGGTCGGATTTGAAGATCTCGCCGACCTTGATATAGCCATAGCCGGTTTCGGGTCGTGTCGGGACGATGCCTATTGTAATCAGCCGGTCTTCGCTGGCGGCTATGGCGCAGCCGTCCTCGAGAATTTTCAGAAGTTTTTCCGCTGGACGAATCAAGTGGTCGGCGGAAAGGACAACCATGACGGCGTCGGGGTCTTCTTTCTGCAGATGCACGGCCGCCAGACCAATCGCAAGGCAGGTGTTTCGTCCGACCGGTTCGGAATAGATGTGTTCTTTGCCCAGATACGATGCGCAGTGCAAGATCAGCTGCATCATCGATTCACCGGTGACGATGCGAACATGCTCAAGCGGAATGAGCGGCCGCACGCGCTCGATCGTTTCTTCGAGCATGGTGCGTTCCGAAGTGAGCTTTAGGAACTGCTTTGGGCGGGAGGCGCGGGACAACGGCCAGAACCGTTCACCTTTGCCGCCGGCCATGATAATACCGTAAATCATCGTTCAATAATGCCTTCAATAGGTTAGCAAGGGATGATACCGGTGTTCAACGCGGCAGTCAAGGGGCGGGAAACACGGGATGAATTCGGAAGACCCGTAATTGGAACTACAAGCCCGCCGCCATCACCGCCAACAAAATGCTATGAAAGCGAGTGTCGACGGAATCAGAGGGGAAACTGAGCGCCAGCGGGACTTTGGCGCCGACAACTACTCCCCCAATTTTGCATTCGCCGAAAAATTGAAGGGCCTGATAGATGCCGTGAGCGGTCGCGGCGTTCGGCGCGACAAAGGCGTCGACATCACCGGCGACTGACGACCCTCTTACGCCTTTCGCTTCGGCGGCGAATTTATCGAGCGCGACATCGACTGAAATAGGACCGTCGACGTACGCGCCTTTGATTTGCTCGCGATCTGCCATCTTCGCCAGCACCGCGGCTTCCATCGTGACAGGCATTTGCGGATAAACGACTTCGACTGCCGACAGCACGCCAACTTTCGGCTTTGATATGCCGATCTGATGAGCGACGCCGATCAGATTTTGCGTGATGCCGAGCTTGGTCGCGAAGTCGGGCTGGTTGTGTACGACACCGTCGCTGACAAGCAGTACTTTCGAATAAGCACGAGACTCGGCGACTGCAACGTGGGAGACGGTTTTCCCAGGCAAAGTCAATTTCGATTGTCCGCCGACCATTTCGTGCATAAGCGCGGCTGATATGATCCCGCCATGCACGACCAAATCGATTTCCTTGGCGGCGACCATATCGGCGACGATGTTTATCGCGTCGACCGGGTGGTCTTCGTCGATGACTTCGATAGAATCAAGGGCCGGCGCAAATTGCGCGATATCGCGTTCGAATTTCAGGGGATCACCCACGACCACCGGCTCAATCAACTCGTGCAGAAACGCGCGTTCGAGCGCCTGAAGGGTGAGATGACTTGCATACGAGGTCATCACCGCACGTGGTTTGGCATTGATCGCGAGCCGCTCTTTGGCCAGTGACAAAATCTGATCGAAGCCGGTCACACTGGGGATGAGATTTGTCATGGCTTCTTCCCCGCGTTCAGATGACGCTGATATTCCGCGACGACACACGCAACCGCCAATGACGCGATTTTGTTTTGCACGGTGTCGGTTCGCGAAACGAGCGCGACCGGGACTCTGGCCCCGACAATGACACCGGCGAACACCGCTTCGGCGCACTGGATCAACGTCTTGGCGACGATGTTGCCTTCTTCGACCGAGTCGACTAGATAAATATCGGCCTCGCCTGCCGCCGGACCGGCGACTTTGCGGGCCTGGGCGGCTTCGGAATTGGTAGCGGCGTCGAGGGTGAGCGGACCCTGAATGTGAATGTCGGTGCAGCGCGCTTTGGCCATCGCGAGAAATTCTTCCATCGCCCCCTGTGAGGCGGGCGTGAGGTCATGCATATGACTGGCGGCGGCGCTCACTGCCACATTTGTCGGCACACAACCAAGCGCGCGAGCGACCACCAAAGCGTTTTGCAGTACCTGAATCTTTTGATCGAGATCGGGTTTGACCAGCATGCCGCCGTCGGTGATATTTAGAAGGCGCGGGTAACCAGGGATATCAAGAACAGCGCAATGCGAAAGCGTATTCTCGCCGCGCAAATTGTATCGCTTGTCCAATACTACTTTCAAAATCGATGAGGTCGGCAAAAACCCTTTCATGATCAGGTCGGCCTGACCGGATGATGCCAGCTTGACAGCGTGATGCGCGGCCTCAAGCGGATCGGAGTGATCAATAATCTCCAGATGCGAAATATCAATGTTGTTTTCGGCGGCCAGCTTTTCGATAGACTTTTTGTCGCCGACCAGATGACCTGAGAGAAATCCTTTGGCGGCGCACTGACTGACCGCGTCGATAACGTCGGCATCCTGCGCGGCCGCGACCGACACGCGCATCGGGCGGTCTTCTTTGGCAATCTGAATTGCGCGGCGGATCAGATCATCGGATGAGCGCAGCGGTTCGACGTGCATATCAGTACACTTTCAGCTTTTCGCTGCCGGCGAGCACACGCATTCCCGCCGCGGCGAGGGCTTCCATCTCGAATTCGCCGGGGACAACCCGTACCGCGCCGAGAAACGAAGCGTATTTCTTGATTTCAGTAACCAGACGATGTGAATTCGCCATGCCGCCGGTCAACACAATCGCGTCAAACTTTCCGCACAGCGCAACTGCGGCCTGCCCGATTTCTTTCGCGATTTGGTAGGCCATAGCGTCGAAATAGAGCTTTGCTTTTTGATCTCCGCTGTCGATTAGTTTTTCAACGTCACGTAGGTCGGCCACGCCAAGATAGGCGACCAGCCCCGATCCCTTAGACAATTTGTCGATCATTTTTTTTTCGGTAAACTTGCCGCTGTAGCAGAGCTTGACCAATCCGCCAATCGGGAG
>CAYVWS010000095.1:0-10448 GCA_964455535.1 uncultured Ignavibacteriales bacterium
TGTCATCCCTGCAGTGGATACTGCGCTAGCGATGATCGCTGAGTCGGATTCCAGTTGGTAGATCATGGGCGCCAGGGTCGAATTTCCTCTTGACTAACCTTCGCATAGTACGCTACTATAGTGGTCAAAGGCACCCACGGCGAAAGGGCTCAGAAGTATGAAAACAACTCGGCGGCGATGTTTCACTGCACATCAGGATTGGCTAAAACTTTTGGCCACGATCTTAGTCTTGGTGTCTTCAACCTCCGCTTTTGACGGCAATCGAAAGGGGTTTGTTGCTGGTGTCGGGTTGGGATTAGCACCTGTTGCTCACTGGAGTGCGACACGATTTAATCTGGCGCCGACGGAGGTCGGTCTCGGAGCAAACAGTTTCATTGGATACGCATGGAACAATTACAACTCGATTGTTTTCTCGGGAAATGGATGCATCTACAAGGCTGAGGATGTCAACAGTACTTACTTCATACAAGGACTCGATGCTATTAGCTGGTATCACTACTGGGGGGCGAATGAGAGAACTGTATTCACAACCTTCAGTGCAGGGCGATTTCTCATTATGTCTGAATATGACAATTTGGATGGAACTGGATTCGGCTATGGTGCGGCGATTGGTTACGACATCTCCAAGTGGTTTCAAGTCGGGCTTTACTACATCGGTGGTCACACGTCTAATGGCTCCGACATTGCTGCCAACCATAGCGTCGTGAACTTGTTGCTGACTTTCAATAAGTACTAGATGTAGGGCGGCTTCGTCTTTGAAGCCGCCTCTTTTTTTCACCAGAAGAAAAATGGCAGGTTCAAAGACGAATCTGCCCTACGACTTTTTCGGGAAGGAGTGTCGAAACCTCGCCCGACGGGCGACCGCGCCAGCCGGCGCGGCAAGGGATTTCGACCTACAATTCCCTACAACTATTGACTGATGATCAGCTTTGGCATACTATTGGCCAATGGGCTATCTCTTCCTGACTATAATAGGCATTCTGATCGGGCATGTTTCTGACTTCTTGAAAGGGGACCTGAAGAACAAAAGGTGGTATGTCTGGGTAGTAATATGCGTTGGAGTTCTTGTGGCGTGCGCCGGGGCTTACCTGCAATACCGCGACGGGATCGGAAACGCCGATGCGCTTGCAAAAATCGGCGATGTTGATCGAAAACTCAGTTCCCTTATCTCAAGAAAGTCGCAATTGGAGTCGGATACTGTAACTCTTAGTACAAGGATCGACTCTCTGTTGAAAGAGCGCGACACGATCGTTAACTCGATAAGAACGCTATCAGACATTCAGATGAAAATCAGATCGGCGACGGACAGCATATCTAAATTGCAGAACGCCCAACTAGAAGGCAAGTTGGTTCCAATATGGGGTGAGTCTCAAATGGTAGAGGGCGGATTATACACCCGGACGGACAAGCTTCGATCTAGTTGGCTTCAAGATATTCGAGACATCAGGATTAAGCTCCGATACAATTCGACTTTCAGGCGTGTGAAAGTAGTCCAGCGGTTTCCGTCAAACTTGATGATTTGGACCTGTCCCAACGTCGACACATCAATCATAGCGGACTTGATAGAATATTCTTGCGGTTATCTGCGAACAGGCGAGTGGATTGAAGTTACAGCCTATAGCGATTCGCCACTTAGTATTGTAGAACATGAATTGAGTCCGTGATTTGTTTCCAGTCGCCAATTAGCGCTAGCGAAACTCACAACCTCCCCGCGATATTCCCCAGCGTAATATCTTCCACCAGCACATCACCAGGTCTTTCGAGCGCAAAGGCCACGGCCTCGGCGACCTGAGCAGGCGGCATCATCTTTTCGCGCGGCCAGTCGCCGCCGAGCGCATCCCAGATTGGCGTATCAGTGGAGGCAGGGTAGAGGTTGATCACTCGAATGCCGCGCGGGCGAAGTTCCTCGCGAACACACTTGGAGAAACCGTCGAATGCAAACTTCGAGGCCGTGTACCCCGACCAATGCGGAAATGCGGTCTTCGCCGAGATCGAAAGCAGATTCACGATGCTCGCGCCCGGCTTCATCTGTTCAGCCGTGCCCTGAATCAGGCGAAAAGGGGCAGTTACATTCACCTGCAACACCCGATTCCACTCAGCGAGGGTCATCTCACCCAATGGCTTGGCAAGTCCAAGCCCTGCGTTGTTGATAAGTGCGGTTAGCGGATCATGCGATGCGACCCGCACCAGCGCCTCCAATTCGGCGGCGTCAGAGAGATCGTAGACATGAATGGATGCCTCAGCGCCTTTGGCTTTAACAATCGACGCGGTTTCATTGAGGGCGGCGCGGTCGCGGCCGTGGAGCATCAGATGTCGGTTGGGTGACGCGAGTCGTTCGGCAATGGCGCGACCAATGCCGCGCGACGCGCCGGTGATCAGGTATCGTTGCATCAGTCTCTCCGCAATGTAAATCTATTATTCGGCGTCTCCCAGAGACGGAGGCGAACCAACTTTCCACTCAGCAAGGGATCGAGCCGATCCCACAATTTCGCCACAATATTCTCGCCGGTGGTTGGGGAATTTTCGAAATCGTGCGTTTCCAGGTTCAGATGTTTGTAGTTCCACGGTACGATTGCCGATTCCAGTGCGTCGGCTGTGCTATCAAGTCGTGCAAGTGTGCCGGAGCGTTCGTCATATTGGCCGCCGATGGTGGCCTCGACCCGATACTGGTGGCCGTGCCCGCTTGGGTTGGCGCACTTGCCATAGGTTTTGGAATTGTCGATCTCGGTCAATTTGTCCGAATGAAGACGATGAGCGGCAAAGAATGAGACAGCGATGCCCAAGCGAAATAGACCGGAGGCATCATACCGCGCAAAGAAATTGTCCATCTCGAACAACTGGACTCTGTCAACAGGTAGTGATGATCGCAAGTGCTGAAATGAAAAGCGAGCCAACGATTCGGTTGTTGTCGGTAACTGCGCGAGTTGCGAAACGTCGGTGCTCAGGTTCTTGTGATCGAGCATTGTGTGCAATCCGTTGAGCGACGCCTTTCGATCGTCATAAGTCGCAAAAGTTCCGACGCCTTGCTCAAATTGACCTGCGAGCGTAACTCGCAGGCGATAATTGTGACCGTGACCGGATTTGGAGGCCGCCGCGCCGAACAGATCAACATTTTCTTTTTCGCTTAAGTGCGGCGAGCGAGTCGAACGAGCCGCCGAGAACGAAATCCAGTGATGTTCCTCGACGCGGCCGTCGGAAAACGCAGTGGCCGATGATATGTCGGTGTCTTCTACATGGCACGCGCACGGTTTTGCGGCGGTGTCGGCAAAGAGTGGGCCGGCATCGGCGAGAATCTCACGGGCCAGATTGGCGGCGGTCGGGGGAGTCAGGTCAAACGGCGGCGTATCGACATTCAGATACTTGTGATCGTACTTTTTCGACAGCAATTCGACAGCGCGCGATTTGACGATTGAAACATTGATCATCATACCGGTCACCGGATCGACCGGCCCGGAGAAAATTAGATGCACGACGCCGTTGAAACCGTGACCGTGTTTCCCGCCCGAGGCAGGACCGTACCACCGTTGATTCTCCCGTTCGGTAAGATCGGGGCGCACGACCCGGCGTGATGACGATATCTCAAATCGTTTCGATATGGTCAGCAGCATCGGGTACGGCTTTCCTAAACTACTGATGTATCAAGCTAAAGAACTCAGCGCGGGTTTGCGCGGAATTTCGAAAGGCGCCGAGCATACAGGAAGTTTTCATCACCGAATTTTGTTTTTCAACGCCGCGCATCATCATGCACAAATGCTGGGCCTCGATGACTACTGCCACGCCCATCGGCTGGATATGCGTGTTGATGGCGTCGGCGATCTGCTTGGTAAGCGTTTCCTGGATTTGCAAGCGACGGGCGAACAAATCAACGATTCGCGCGACTTTGGATAGGCCGATAATCTTGTGCTTGGGGATATAGGCCACATGGCATTTGCCAATAAACGGTAGCAGGTGATGTTCGCAAATCGAGTATAGCTCGATGTCTTTGACGAGAATAATCTCGTCGCTTTCGGCAGTAAAAACAGCGCCGTTTAGGACTTCTTCGACCGTCTGGCGGTACCCCCGGGTCAGAAACTCCATAGCTCGGGCTGCCCGGTGGGGGGTCTTGCGCAGCCCTTCCCGGTCGGGGTTTTCGCCCACGGTCTCCAGCATCTTTTTGTATACAATTTCGAGATCTTCAACCACAGTCAGACTCCATCGATAGGGGCTAAGGGTGTAACCGTTTGTCTCTCAAGGAACATCGGCCCACCCAAACCAGTTTCCGGCATTCTACACAATCTCGGGCCGCTCTACAAGGGGGCCAGGCCTCTTTGAGACACTATAGATTGGCGCTCTTGGAAGAGTCGCCAAAAGCCAGTTTTGGGTTAGAAATTGAACAATCTTCCCGACTGAGTCTCCTATCTGCCAGTTTCGCCTTGACAATGTGGGACATAGAGTTATACTTGCCTTATATCAACCGGTCCTCACGGTTACTTCGACTGTATTTGGTCCTCCGGATGAGTGTTCCGGAACAGCAATTTTTAGATGTCGGACAATAGTCCGGCGCACAAAAAACATCGTCATTCGACAGCCACACGGATCGTTCTGTCGGGTAACACAACCGTCACTACGGGGAACACATGTCGCGACACGACTGCAATCGTGACTTCACCGCCACTGCACCCGGCTATCGACGATCTCATTACGTACGGTCATCCCGATTCTTCCTATCATTCCTGCTTCTTCTGGCTGGACTGAGCATTATCGCGTCATCGGCGATCGCTCAGTCGCCCAAGAACCCGCTTTCTGGTACGGAGACCCGACGGAACATCAATCCCTCGGAAGAATCGATATTGGCCTTCCCGCCCTATCTGACCATCAACGGCGACACGATTTCACCGATTGTCGGCGACTCGGCCGATTTAGTTCTCACTATGTGTGTCGGTCCGCAGAAGTGGACGCTGCTGAAAGAATACACCCTCTGGGCGAACAACAATCGCTTTGGCTACTACACCGATCTCGGCGTCGGCAACAACCAGACTATATTGTTCCGGGGCCCCGACGGCTTTGGCACGCAGAAAACTACTTCGTTTGCCACCGGCTCGCCGATCGGGCTTTGGCTGTTAAACGACACTGCCGGTGACACGACCTACACAATCGGTGACTCGTACCTCTTTTCGGAACGCGCTCTAACTTTGGGCTCGGGGGCGCAGGAACACCAATGGTTTAAGGTCTACAACGTGTCGGCCTACAAAGGAACCGGCGCTACCTATATTCTCAACACGTTCACCTTCAACGACACCACCACCGGCAGTTTCGACTATCTCATATACATCGACGACGATCACTCGAGCGCCAATTTCGATCACAATGATATGATCGTCGGCGTTACCTGTATCAGTTCACCGCCGCAGGTGACTTGTCCGGAGCCGGCCGACATACTGGCGTGCGGGCAGAGTTCGGTCTGCATTCCCGGTTTTGAAATCTCCGATCCCGATAACAATATTGCATCGGTCGTCGTCAACGGCGGGACGCTCAGCGGCGACACTGTCTGCTTCACGCCCTCCGGCGCCGGACCGCATCTGGTGCAGGTCATCGTGACTGACTCGACCGGCATGGCCGATACTTGTCAAACCGAGTTCAATATCACTATGAACTCGCCGCCGATCTGCGACATTCCCGCCGATACTTCGATCTACCAGTGCTACCCGATCGAAATTTGTCTGCCGTTATTTTCATGGGACCCCGACGGTAACTTCGCGGGATGCGAAATAGTTTCCGGACCCGGAGCGATCACCGGCAAAGTGATTGATAAACCGACGCGCGATGTACCCGGAAGCGCCGCCACGCCGGTTCCCGAGTGGTGCTATTTGCCGACGCAGGATACCGCTTTTGATGTTGTCATTCGCTGTATGGATACCTGCGGTGAGTTCTGCGAGGACACATTCCATGTGGTGATAGAACTGGATGATGCTCCCGTTTGTCATACACCCGGCGACACGACTATCACGTTGTGCTCGCTCGATCCGATCTGTCTGCCGGTCTATTGCACCGATGACGAAAACAACCAGATACCGTCGTCGCCGATGCTCCTGACACCCAAAGGCGTGTTATCCAACGGCCAGTGGTGCTACACGCCGACAGGGAATGAAGTAGTGCCGGTGACCATTCGCTGCGAAGACTCCTGCGGATTGTTCTGCGAAAAGACCTTCACGATCACATTCGTCACGGCCCTCAATCCGCCGGTCTGCTCCGGTCCGAATGACACGACAATCTATTTGTGTTCTTCGACTCAGGTCTGTCTGCCGGTCGGGTGCACCGATCCGGATGGCGACTTGCTCCCGCACCAGCCGTCGCTGCAGTCTGGTCCGGGAGTCATTACCAACGGCACCTGGTGTTACACGCCCACCCAGAGCGGCGCGGTTACCGTGACCACGCGCTGCACTGACAAGTGCGGGCGATATTGCGAGAAAACATTTACTGTAACATTCTGGGTCAACTCCGCGCCACAGTGCGTGGTGCCGCACGATACGACTATTTTCCAGTGTACTCCCGCCCAGATTTGTCTGCCGGTTTCGTGCACCGATATCGACAACAATCTAAAAGCGAGTCAGCCGACCCTTGTCTCGAACAAGGGCTCGATTGCCAACGGGTATTGGTGTTACACGCCCGGCACTGAGAATGAAGATCTGACGGTGACCGTCAAGTGCGAAGACACCTGCGGCGCCTCCAGCCAGTGCAATTTTGTCGTACATATCAGAATAAATCGCGCGCCGATGTGCACTGTGCCGAATTTCGACTCGACCTATTTCCTCTGCGCCCCGACTCAAATTTGCCGCCCGACCGGTTGTACCGATCCCGACGGTAACATGCTGCCGGGCCAGCCGACTATCAAATCCGGTCCCGGCTCAATTGTGGGCGGCCAGTGGTGCTATACGCCGACGCTTGCTGATACCGCCGTGCATGTCGTTCTCGAATGCAAAGACAGCTGTGGCGCAATCTGCGAGCAAACGATGCGGGTGGCGTTTAGGTTCAATCAGCCGCCGGTCTGCTCGGGACCTTCCGACACCACAATCAAGCTTTGTTCACTTCAGGAGATTTGTCTTCCGGTCGGGTGCTCCGATCCCGATGGGAATCTCCTTGCTGGCCAGCCGACGTTGGTGAGTTCACCGGGCACTATTAAAAATGGGAACTGGTGTTACACGCCGACCGGATACAACGAATCGCTAACAATTACGACCAAGTGCGAAGATGCGTGCGGTGTCGTATGCACGAGGACTTTCCACGTCAATGCTCACACAAATCAGGCGCCAATTTACCCAGGGTGTCCGCCCGTTCTGATGGCCAATCAGTGCAACCCAACACCTGTCTGCTTCAACTTCGGTGCAATCGATCCCGATGGTGACAAGGTTGTGTTTTCGGTAATCTCCGGTAAGGGTACGATCGATCAGAATGGTCTGTGGTGCTACACGCCGACGGTCAGCGAGACCTTTACCCTCGTTATCGGTTTCAGGGATACGGTGTGTACCGGTCAGACGACACAGTGCCAAACTGACATTATTATCAAAGTCAACCGCCCGCCCGTCGCGGTCGGACCCCATGACACGACTATTGTCTCCTGCAAGCCGTTCACCATCTGTCTGCCCGGATTCAGTTACAGCGATCCGGATAACAACCTGATGTCGGTCGTGGCCGAAGGCGGCACTTTGAGCAACAGCGCGATTTGTTTCACCCCGGTACTCGGTACGAACACGCTCAAGCTGATTGTCACCGATTCGTGCGGCAAGGCCGATACGGCAATAACCAACGTTTTCATCACCGACTCATCTTGTCTGCCGACCTGCCCCGATGTCCGCATTGCCAAAATTCACAATGCGATTCAGGGCATGAATACGTGCGTGCCGATCACGATCAGCAATCACTCGTTTGTCTCGGGCGGCTTCGATCTGTTAGTTTCGTATGACAATTCGGCGCTCACGCTTGGCGCTGTAACGCCCGGTCAGATGATCGGCGACTGCCGCTGGGAATATTTCACCTACCGGTTCGGGCCGTTCGGCAATTGCGGGACCGCCTGTCCGTCGGGTCTAGTACGAATTATTGCCATCGCCGAAACCAACAACGGCGCCAATCATCCGCTTTGCTTCGGACCGACCGACAACGGCACCTATGAACTGGCCGAACTCTGTTTCCTGGTCTCCAACGATCGGACACTCGAATGCCAGTTTGTGCCGGTTCGATTCTTCTGGATCGATTGCGGCGACAACACCTTCTCGAACAAAGCGGGCGATACGTCGTTCGTGAACGATGAGATTTTCGATTACGATAACCCGTCGTCGATTGCCGATCCGCTGTCAGAATACCCGACCTATTATGGAGTGCAGTACAACTGCCTGATCGGCGGCGGCACTCCCGATAAGCCGGCGCCGATGCGTTGTATCGATTTCTATAACGGCGGCGTGGATATTGTCTGCGCCGACTCGATCGATGCCCGCGGCGACATCAATCTGAATGGTTTGTCGTACGAAGTTGCTGACGCCGTCATGTTCTCGAATTATTTCATCGTCGGGCTATCGGCTTTCGGCGGCCATGTGCAGGGATCAATCGCGGCCTCGGATGTGAATGCCGACGGCATTTCGCTCACGGTCGCGGACTTGGTCTACCTGATCCGTGTGGTCGTGGGTGACGCAACGGCTTATCCGAAACTGTCGCCGGTGGAAATGAAAGTTATCCGTGACGGTGACGCGGTAGCGGTGGATGGCACAGTCGGCGCGGCGTATCTGACTTTTCGCGGCGATGTTGTACCGCACCTGCTGGCGGACGGTATGGAAATGAAGTATGCCTTCGATGGATCAGTGACACGCGTTCTGATCTTCAGCATGAATCGCGGCGGCGCCTTCAGCGGCGCGTTTGTCGAGGCGCGCGCGACGCTGGTCAGTATCGAAATGGCAACCTACGAGGGTACTCCGGTTGCGGCGAAGTTCATTCCGCTTGATTACCAGTTGTCGCAGAATTACCCGAATCCGTTCAATCCGGCCACCAATATCGAATTTGCCTTGCCGAGCGCCGGCGACTATGTCCTGCATATCTACAATGTATCAGGACAGGAAGTCGCGACTTTCAATGGTCACGCCGAGGCGGGGCTGACGCGCGTGCAGTGGAACGCCGCCGACATGGCCTCAGGCATTTATCTCTATCGCCTCGATGCCGGCGAATTCTCGCAGACACGCAAAATGGTGCTCATCAAATAGGCAACGTCGGTCAGATTAAGCAGCGCGGCCCCGGTGACTTTTGTCATCGGGGCCGCAGACATTTTGTCCGGCTGCAGTTCAGCAGCCCGGCAGCGGTGTGAAGCTGATATAGAGAAAATCGATCAGTGTCGAAAGATCGGAAATATCGACGCCGGCGTCGGCATCACAGTTGGCTTCTTCCACGCAGCAAAGCGGATCGAACGAGATAAACAGATTATCGATCAGACGCGACAAATCGCTGATGTCGATTTGATTGAGCGGATCGCAGTCGACATTTCCGCGTCCGCCGACACAGCAGAAACACTGGCTCTGAGGCGCATTGACACCGCGCGACCAGAGTTTCAGGTTGTCGGTGAAACCTGAAACCGTAATCATATCATTCGGTGTATGTCCGAAATCGTTAAATGACGCGCACTCGCGGGGTGTCATGCCGCTGTCGACAACGATATCGACCAGACCGACATCGAGAAAGGTATCGACCACGATCGCCGCGAAATACGGCCCGGTCACACAGATCGTATCAGGCAGAAAAACTTCGATGGTTGTAAAGCCGGTGTCGTTCAGTTGGATGATCGTATCCGCGCCGACAAAGATCGGCAGCCCCGGATAGGTGCAGGGGAGACTATCCGGTTCAAAGTCGGTGATGGCCGGATAGACCCGAATCTCAGTGGCCTGCCGCACATAGAGCGGCCAGACGATTGAGACCACGCCGAACGGATAGGTGTTGGTGCAGCCGGTTTCAGTTGGGTCCTGATAACTGAAGTACCCTTCAAGTCCGGTCAGCCAGTCCAGATACGCCACGCTCGTCGAACCCTGCCAATTCCCCTGACAGACGGTCTTTTGTCCCAAAGCCGATGGCTGAATTTCCAGAGTATGCTGAACTATCTGCGAATGAGTGTTGGGCTTGACGATATCGCCTTTCGCGCCATTGACTCGCAAAAGTGAATCGCTGCTGGCTGTCGAAACAGTAAGCAGGACAATTCCGGCTATTGACAGAACTCTAAGACTCGACATGTGGCACTTCCTGGGCATGACGTTATGCCTTAGTATATCGGCATCAGTACCGCCGTGCAAGAGGGCAAGCGGGCGTCTAAAGCCAGACGGCATTCCTGTCGAAATATTCGATGAATAACCCTTCTTCTAACCAGACGGAGTAACCATGGCTGTGATGCTTGAAGTCCTTGAGTGGGTAGACCCTACCGGGAATGAAATGATCTATCGCCT
>CAYVWS010000096.1:0-10393 GCA_964455535.1 uncultured Ignavibacteriales bacterium
TGCTCGCTCTGGATCATCTTGAACGAGTAGATCTTCCATTTTTCGTTGACGATGTGGACGCCGAATTTGGTGCGGTATCCTTTTGAGGCCTCTTTGTCGACAAAGGTAACTTCGACGGTGGCGGTTTCGCCGGTGACTTCGGCATCGTTGACAATTCGCTGGTATGAAAACCAGCGGGTCTTGGTGAGGCCATCGCCGGTCAGATCGTTGAGCATCTGCTCAGGATCGGTCCAGCGGCGCGGTTCGTTGCCGCCAAGACTGTAATCTTCTGCTCCGGCCTGCATGAGCGCGCCCAGATCGAGCAGATTCGCCAGTGCGGCTTTGTCGTTTTTCTCCATCGCGCCGAACATCGAGATGACCACTTTGCGCGGGTCACTCTGTTCGATTCCGACGCCGCCGCCGCATCCTGCGATGCCAGCGATCAGAATAGCGATCATCCCCCAGACTGCAATCCACATCCGCTGTTTCATTTGCCAATCCCTGTGCTAAGAGTGAACCGATGACTGTCCCCCAGTTCCGCTGCCGGGGAGAAGGCGTATGATATCTTCCACTGACGATAATCAATACCGATACCGAAATTCAGGCCCGCGGTCTTGTCATTCGAGTCCGACGCCCGATAGTTTTTCCCGGTGCTGTTCCAGCCCATTCTCAGGAAAAGAGGTTTGAGCTGAATGTATTCACCGCCGACGGCAAAGTTGATTTCGTTGTCGACCGGCAGGATAATATCGCCAACCAGTACCAAATCCATATCACGGGGCAGCACAAATCCGCCGATTCGGAAATTCATCGGCAGTTTGTCCTTCTCTTCGCCGAGCGCCGAGAGCTGGAAGCCGAGATTTTGCGCCGAGGCGCCCACACCCCAAACATCGGGTTGTCCGACATACTGCACACCAAGGTCCGCGGCGACGCCAGTGGCGGAATATGACTGAAGCTTTTCGTACATGAATTTGAGCGTGCCGCCGATAGAGAACTTTTCGGACTGTCGACGCGCGAGCGTAACGCCGAACAGCAGGTCGCTTCCGCCGAAGGTTCCCAGTTCGTTGCCGGAAAGATCGGTTTCGACAAAGTCGCCGTAGTTGAGATAACTGACATATGCCCCGAGATGCGACTTCGGTGAAAGGGCATGGGTGTATCCAAGGAATCCGGACTGGAGGTCTTCGATATAGTTGTGATAGGTGAACATCACACGATCGATTGAATCTCTGGTGATTCCTGCCGGATTATAATAGAGAGCGGACTCGTCGTCGGCCAGTCCGGTAAAGGCGCCGCCCAAACTCACGGCTCGTGCGCCGACACCGATTTTCAAAAACGAAAACGAAGAAGTGCCGGCATTGGAGTTGGCCGCGTTGGCAGGCAGGGTCCCAGCCGCGACAATTGAAAGGACGACGATCAGATTCCGGATAGTCAGGTATTTCATGGGCTTACTCATTACAAATAAGGTCAATAGTCGACGTTATGCCAAGTCTTTTACAATATCCCGTCACCAGGATTTGGTGGTCTTGTTCAGAATCGCCTGCACCAGCAAGTCGCCCGCCCGTTGCTGGCCGGTTTCTTCAGTTTCGGTGGCAGTGGCGTACACTCCCTCTTGGGTGAGTGTTTGCGACCAGAGGGTGGAATCGGAGGCAGTTAATTTCACGGTCACTTCGCACTCGAGGACAACC
This sequence comes from uncultured Ignavibacteriales bacterium, assembly GCA_964455535.1. Lineage (GTDB taxonomy): Bacteria > Zixibacteria > MSB-5A5 > GN15 > FEB-12 > JACRAV01. The sequence continues at coordinate 1,662 of CAYVWS010000096.1, forward strand.
TTATATCGCTCCACCTGATCGGTCGTGTCAAACTGCGCCGGTTGGCGCTCGTACCGAAGGAGTGTGCCGTTTAGCACTGCCTCTGCCCCGTCGACCGGCACAACGCGCAGGGTACCGTCTTTGATGAAGGCATCGGCCATGATATTGGTCAGACGGTCAGTAAGGCCGTACTCGGAAGTCCGGTTTTCAAATGATTCGATGGCGATAGTTTTGAAGGGCGCATTCGATTTGGGCCGAAATGAATAGGCGCATCCCGACAATACCAAGAGAAGCGAGAGCAACGCGGAGGGAACAAGGCGTTTCATTTTTCACTCCCAACCACCAATTTGCCGCGCTTGACGACATGGGTGACCAGATTGACTCCGTAGTGGTAGGGTAGTTCGCGATAGTCGGCCATATCCCAGATGACCATATCGGCTTGCATTCCCGGGGAGAGTTGGCCGATTGACTTTGAGCGATCAACTGCCGCGGCGGCATTTACAGTTACAGCCGAAATGCTCTCGGCGGCAGTCATCTTAAGGTGTAAGGCGGCAAGGGTTACAATCATAGCTAACGATTCGGTGCAGCTGGAGCCGGGGTTGCAGTCGGTCGACAAGGCGACCGTCGTACCGGACTCGATCATTTTTCGCGCCGGCGCATACTGTTTACCACCGAGCGAAAAACTGGTTCCCGGCAAGAGCACGCCGACCGTACCCGACTTTGCCATCGCTTTGATACCGTCATCGGAAATATACATGAGGTGATCGGCTGAACTCGCTCCCATCGAGGCCGCCAGCGCTCCGCCGCCGGTGTCTTTCAACTCGTCGGCGTGGAATTTCAGTTTGAGGCCGGCATCCTTGGCAGCCTGTTGAATCCGACGTGACTCTTCAATGCTGAACACGCCTTCTTCGCAGAAGATGTCGGAGAATTCGGCCAATTTCTTCTGGGTCACCTGCGGAATCATTTCGTGAATGATGAGATCGATATACTTCCCGCGTTTGTCGCGGTATTCATCGGGGACTTCGTGAGCGCCCAGAAATGTCGGGATCATCTCAATCGGGTGCAGACTTGTCAGGTCATGCACTACTTCGAGCGATTTGAGTTCGGCTTCGGTGGAAAGACCGTAGCCGGATTTCGCTTCTACCGTCGTGATACCGTGAGCGAGCAGACGATCCAGACGGTGGAGCGTTTTCTCGCGAAGTATTTCGGCGGGAGTCTGGCGAAGATCTCGCACCGAGGCGCGAATCCCTCCGCCGGCCTGGGCGATTTCCATATACGACTTGCCCTCAAGCCGCATCTCGAATTCCCGCTCACGGGTCATGTTGAAGACCGGATGGGTGTGCGAGTCGATAAGACCGGGGGTCACGACCGCTCCTGCGGCGTCGATGATCGTGCAACCGTGGGCCAGCGGCGAGCGGCCTTCGACTTCATCGGACGGCCCGACCGCGAGAATCTCTTCGCCAGCTACAGCTACACCACCGCGCTCGATCATGCCGAGATCGCGCATCGACGGTCCTCGTCGTGGGACCTCGCCCTGCATGGTGATTAGCTGGCCGATATTCTTGATGAGCAGTGTCGCTTTGCGGGGCGGAGCCATAGCAGAAAAATTATCAGGAGAACAGGATTACCCGTTTTGCATCGGGAGTTTCACTTTGTGTTTTTTGGCGAATGTCTGTGCGTCTTTGTAGCCGGCGTCGGCGTGACGCATCACGCCTGTCCCCGGATCGTTCGTCAGCACGCGGTTGAGGCGCAACGCCATTTCTTTGGTACCGTCGGCGACGATCACCATACCGGCATGGATCGAGTTGCCTATCCCCACACCGCCGCCGTGGTGAATCGAAACCCAACTGGCGCCAGAGACGGCATTGAGCATTCCATTAAGCAGCGGCCAGTCGGCAATCGCGTCGGAGCCGTCGATCATACCTTCGGTCTCGCGATTGGGTGAGGCGACCGATCCGCAATCGAGGTGGTCACGGCCGATGACAATCGGTCCGCTGATTTTGCCGTTCTTTATGTATGTGTTAATAATGTCGCCGAATTCGGCACGTTCGCCGTAGCCGAGCCAACAGACCCGCGCGGGAAGTCCCTGAAACGGAACTTTCTCCCGAGCCGCTTTGATCCACCGCACCAGACCGGCATTCTGCTTGAACTGCGACAGGATGATGTCGTCAGTAACGGCGATATCATTTTTGTTACCGGCGAGTGACACCCAGCGGAAGGGTCCGCGTCCTTCGCAGAAGAGCGGACGGATATACTCAGGCACAAAGCCGGGAAATGAAAAGGCATTGCGCAAGCCACCTATTTCGGCTTGTCCGCGAATGTTGTTGCCGTAGTCAAAAACAATCGATCCGGCCTTTTGGAATTTGATCATCGCGTCGCAGTGGGCGACCATCGAATCGTAGGCCCGCTTGATGTAGGTCTTCGGATCGGATTTGCGCAGACGCATCGCCTCGGAGACCGTCAGCCCTTCGGGGACATAGCCATTGAGTTCATCATGGGCCGAGGTTTGATCGGTGACAATGTCCGGAATAATCCCGCGACGGAAGATTTCGGGAAAGACTTCCGCACAGTTACCCACCAATCCGATCGACACCGGCTTGCCTATCTTAGTGTGATCTTTGATCAACTTGATCGCTTTGTCGAGCGTTTTTACTTTGACGTCGCAATAGCCGATGGCGAGACGGCGGTTGATGCGCGCCTCGTCGACTTCGACTACTAATGCCGAGGCCCCGGCCATCGTTGCCGCCAAGGGCTGAGCGCCGCCCATCCCTCCCATGCCGCCGGTTAAGAGCCATTTGCCGGAGAGATTGCCGCCGAAGTGTTTGTCGGAGATCGACTGGATAGTTTCGTAGGTTCCCTGAATGATCCCCTGACTGCCGATATAAATCCAGCTCCCGGCGGTCATCTGGCCGTACATGATTAAGCCGAGTTTTTCAAGCTGACGGAATTTTTCCCAGGTGGCCCAGCGAGGTACGAGGTGCGAGTTTGCGATTAATACTCGAGGAGCGTGTTCGTGGGTACGAAAGATGCCGGCCGGCTTGCCGGATTGAACCAACAACGTCTCGTCGTTTTCGAGGGACTTGAGTGAGCGGACTATACCATCGAACGCCGCCCAATTGCGAGCCGCTTTTCCGGAGCCGCCGTAGACGATCAGCTCGTCGGGCTTCTCGGCAACATCGGGGTCGAGATTGTTGGAAAGCATCCGCAGGGCGGCTTCCTGATGCCACCCTTTGCAGGAGATTTTGAGCCCATGAGCGGCCTTGACGGCCTTAGCTTTCATACCGTAATTCCCTCACTGTCGCGGCAATATACGCCTGCGCCAAGTGCCAGTCAAATCATCATTTGAGCGAGATTTACTATGTCGAAAGCCACTTCCCCACGCCTCGAAACCGAACGGCTGATTTTGAGACCGTACGCAAAATCCGACGGGCCGCGAATATCTTCGCTCTTAAAGAGCCGGGAAGTAACCCGGTATACGTTCATGCCGCATCCCTATCGTCCGTCAGATTACTACGCATTCGTCCGAAAGATCAATACGGTTCAAGCCCGCCGTCGTAATCTTGTGTTCGCATTATTGGAGAAATCAACGGACGATCTGATTGGCGGAGTGGGGTGCCACAATATTGATGCCGACGCAAAAAAGTGTGAGATCGGCTATTGGCTTGCTAAGAAGTATTGGGGCGAAGGACTAATGCCCGAGGCGGTGGCGGCCATAGTCACCTACCTGTTTCGCGTACGCAAATTGCGCAGAGTGTACGCCAAAGTCTGGCACCCGAATGCCAAGTCAGCACGCGTGCTGGAAAAAGTAGGGTTCACTCTTGAGGGGAAGCTCCGGCAGGATATCAAACGCAACGGCCGCTGGATGGATGTGCTGGTCTTTGGTATGCTGCGCGAGGAGTGGAGCGGCAAAAAGAAAACCCGGCGGAAAATTTCCGCCGGGCTGAAAAGTCGAAAAAACAGATAGAAATCACGCACCAACGGGCTGGCGCGGTCGCGGATTGATCGGCACCGGTCGATCAGGTGTCTTGGGCGCGCTGAAGGCCAATACCAACAGAGCCACGATATTGATAAACGGCAGGAGCATACAGATGCCCCAAAAGCCGGGTTGGCCGCAATTTTCGGCGGTCTTCCAGAAGAGAATTCCGAGGACAACAATGTTGACCAGCGGAACGAGACACAGGAAGAACCACCAGAGCGGTTTTTGGGCCGTTTTACAGATCAACAGCACGTTCAGGATCGGCACAAATGCCCACCAGGCGTCCTGTTTCTGACCGGCATTGCAGGCGATACGGTACATCAGCCACGCGCAGACCAGATACAGACCGATCGCGAACAGCAAGAATGTAGTACCGAGCATGGCCAGCAGTCCCCCGCCCGATTCCATAGCAAAACCTTCGTTCATCCCAACCTCCATTGTCTATGGGAAATTCTCAGGTTCGAGTTCGTTGGGTCGCCCGGCGACCCTTTTTCTAATATCGGCACTTTCCACCGATTGCTTTAGCCAGACAATTCTCTGCCACCCTTTTCTGCAAATACAGTTTTTGTTGCTTTCCCGTTGCCCGGCACCTACATACGGCGGCATGGCACGTATACAAACACCCTCACAGGGACGACTCATCGTCTCGGTTATATACAATTCGCTCGACGGCCTCGCTGATTGTCTGAAACTCTTGGAAAGACAATTCGGCCGGGTGCAGTACGAGACCACCGAAATCGAATGTTCAGACAACGGGTACGCCGAAGAAATGGGACGTCAGTTGTCGCGCCGCTTTTTCTCGTTCGAGAAATTGGTCGACCGCGACGCCCTGCCCGAGATGAAGGCCAACTGTCACAAAGTCGAGCGACAACTGGGCGATCAGGTTGACGACTACACCTTTCGCACGGTCAATGTCGATCCCGGGATTCTGACTGCGCACAATCTGGTCATGTCATCCCATCGCGAATTCGGCCATCGCGTCTATCTTGGCAAAGGCGTCTTCGCCGAAACATCGCTGATCTACGCTCGTGGACGCTTTACCCAGCTACCCTGGACGAACGCCGATTTCTGCCATGAAGAGGCGGTGCGGCTTTTTTCCGAGTGCCGGGTGACGCTTCCGCAAGTGCCACAAGAGCGCGTCAGCTACGCCAGCTGAGAATCAGCCGACGCTATTTCTCGATTGGCGCGCCGATCAGGTTGCCGTATTCAGTCCAACTGCCGTCGTAGTTTTTGACATTCGACTGTCCCAGCAGGTATTTCAAGACAAACCAGGTGTGGCTTGAGCGTTCGCCGATCCGACAATACGCGACAGTCGGCTTGCCTGAGTCGAGCTTCTTTTCTTCGAAATAGATCTTGTTCAGTTCGTCGACCGATTTGAAGGTGCCGTCGGGATTGACCGCCGTGCCCCAGGGGATACTGGTGGCTCCGGGGACATGTCCGCCGCGCTGTGCGGTCTCGGACATTCCGGGTGGGGCAATTACTTTGCCGGTGTATTCGTCATTCGAGCGGACATCGACAAGATTGTGCGATTTTCGTGCGACGATGTCGAGGATATCAGGGAGTTTTGCCCGCAGCGACAGATCGGGGTCTTGCGCTCTGTAGATAGCGGCTTCGACACTGGTCTTGGCGCCCACCAGGCCCTTGTCTGGCTCGTTGAGCCATTTCTGGCGGCCGCCGTTCATCAGACGGACATCGCGATGCCCGTAGATCTTGAAAAGCCAGAATCCGTAGGCCGCAAACCAGTTATTGTTGTCGCCGTAGAGAATGACGGTGGTCTCGGGCGTGATGCCGGCGTCGCTTAGGAGTTTCTCGAATTCGGCCTTACCGATAATGTCGCGGGTCACTTGATTCTGAAGCTGGGTTTGCCAGTTGAAGGCCACCGCGCCGGGAATGTGACCGACATCGTACTGTTGAGTGTCGACGTCGATTTCAACCAACCGGACGTTCGGCGATTTGAGGTTCGCCTTGACCCAGTCGGTGTCGACCAGAACTTCGGGATGAGCATACTGAGACATAGATACTCCTTAGGATTTTATGCCGGCGGTGAGGCCGGGTAAATGTTTGACCATGTTGGCGGTGTATTTGAAAACATTGTCGGGGAAGATCATGACTCCGCACGCGATCTTCTGTTTTTGCGCTAACTGGCACGTTCCCTCGAAGACCAAGCCGGAACTCGGTCCGGCAAAGAGTCCCTCGGTTTGGCACAACTCAAGGGCGCGCGTATAGGCGAGTTCGTAGTTGACCTCAATGATTTCGTCGATCAACGATCTATCGAATAACTTTGTCACACCAAGCTGGCTCACATTGCGCAAACCGGGGACATCGTGACCCTCGGATGGCTGGATTGCGATCACCTTTACATCTGGGTTTTTGCCTTTGAGAAATTTGGAGGTGCCGGTTACTGTCCCGCAGGTACCGAGAGTGACGAACAAGTGGCTGACGCGGCCGTCGGTCTGTCGCCAGATTTCCGGGCCGGTAGTTTCGAAGTGCGCACTCACGTTTTGTTCGTTCTCGTACTGGTTGGGCATGACATACCGTTCGCCTTGCGCTTTGGCGTAGGTCTTGGCCAGATTGATCGATCCCTCTCCCCCGGCTCCGGGAGCCGGACAGAGTTCATCGGAGACGACGTCGAGTTCCGCCCCCGCAATTCGCAGCAGTACTTTCTTTTCAAGCGGCACTTTGTTGGGCACAATCGCCCGCATGTGATAGCCGCGCGCGCGCGCCAGCGCCGCCAGACTGATGCCGGTGTTCCCCGAGGTTGGTTCGACCACACCTCGTTCTTTGTTCACCTCGCCTCGATCTTCCAAATCACGCAGTAGCTGCCAGGCGGCGCGGTCTTTGACCGAACCAAACGGATTCATCCATTCGAGCTTGGCCCACAATTGTGAACCGTTGGGCGGCGTGAGGCGGTTGATTTTAACAAGCGGCGACGGATTGTCGACATTCGGAAGTAGTTCGAAAATATTGTCATACACCCGAGTTTGGTGATTCATGCAAGTCCCTTGTATTGAGATTGGAGCAAGACCGACGACAGTCAACAATCGTCGACCGTGAACGGCCACTTATCGCGCAGTAGCTTTGGTGAGTATCAACAACAGGCGCACAGACCGCCGCTGGCCAGACCGGGCAGGACAGCGTGAGCGGATGTGGCACGGAGGAAATTCATACTTAATGATACAGTATTGACCTAAAAAGTCAATGATTAAGTTCGACGGATTGGAGCGCGACGACGGTCGGAGACAACATAATCCTTGACAATGTTGGGTGTGACCGTCTACAATGCGTAGACCTTGTGACAAATCGCCCATGAGCAATAACCAGACTTCACACTCAAGTCATAACGGCATTTCGCGCCGCAGTTTTCTGGATCGCGTAATTGCGGTGACCGGCATTGCAGTGGCGGCATCGGTTGTCTATCCGGTAGTTCGCTTTCTCCTGCCGCCAAAATCGGGCGAGGCAAATGTCAATCAGGTCAAACTCCCCTTTGGCCGCAAAGAAATTGAGTCCGAAGCCAAGAAGGCCAAGACGTTTCGTTTCGGACGTCAGCTGGGAATAATTGTCCTGCTGCCTGATGGCAAACTCCGCGCTATGTCGGCGCAATGCACGCATCTTGACTGCACCGTTCAGAATCGCCCCGATGAAGGCGTGCTCTGGTGTGCTTGCCACAATGGAAGATACGATCTGGATGGGAAAAATATCTCCGGCCCGCCGCCTCGCCCGCTTGAGTTGTTTGCGGTGAACGAAGTCGGCGCCGACATTTTTGTTTCCAAGGTGACCGGCTGATGTCGACCCCTGCGCCCACAGGCACTACCCGCGGCCAGAAAATATTCGACTGGGTCGACCGTCGGCTGAGTATCCGCGATCTCACCGATTACATGAGTCACAAAGTCGTGCCGCGGCACGGCCACTCGATTTTCTATTATCTGGGCGGACTCACCCTGTTTCTCTTCTTAGTGCAGGTAGCGACCGGGATTCTCTTGCTCATGTACTATCGTCCGGGGGCCGATTCGGCGTATGAGTCGGTCAAGTTCATCATTTCGGAAGTCACGTTCGGCTGGCTGATTCGTTCGATTCATTCCTGGTCGGCCAATCTGATGATCTTCATGGCCTTTCTGCATATGTTCACGGTCTTCTTCACGCAGGCCTACCGTCCGCCTCGCGAAATGACCTGGCTCACCGGGATCGCCGTTCTCGCGCTTGCGCTGACTTTTGGCTTCTCGGGATATCTCTTGCCGTGGAATGAGCTGGCCTTTTTCGCAACGCGTGTCGGCACTGGGATGATGCATGCAATTCCGGTGATCGGCCCGTACTTGCTACAAATACTCCGCGGCGGCGAAGAAGTGACCGGTGCGACCATCGGACGGTTCTTCGGCCTGCATGTCGCGATACTTCCCGCTCTGTTCACGGCAGTGCTGACTATCCACCTGCTTTTGGTGCAGCGTCAGGGAATGAGCGAGCCGGTTGACTGGCACACCAAACAGGACGACAAAAAGAAATTCATGAAGTTCTTTCCGAACTTCCTGTATCGCGACATCCTGCTTTGGCTCATCGCACTCAATGTGCTGGCGCTGCTTGCGGTGATTTTTCCCGACGGTATCGGCGTGGTCCATTGGCCGCTCGGCGCAAAGGCCGACCCGTTTGCTCCGCCGCCGGAAGTTATTCGACCCGAGTGGTATTTCATGTTTGCCTTTCAGGCGCTCAAGATGCTACCCGCCAAAGTACTATTCCTCGAAGGCGAGCAGTTCGGACTTCTGATTATGTCGGCGGGCGGACTGCT
>CAYVWS010000097.1:0-10235 GCA_964455535.1 uncultured Ignavibacteriales bacterium
CGATCAGCCCCTCCAATAGAGAATCATCGCCGCTGACAAACGGGCTATCGGCCGAGCTGATCTCGCCGCTATTAAATGATCGAAACCGAACCGACTTTTCCGCCGCGACCCCGACCAAAAGATCAACCGGGCGAATGGTTTCTTCCACCACCACAGCGTGAAGCCATTCGCCCAGTGTTGCCAAACCGCCGCCAGCCAAAACTGCAGACAGACCAATCAAAGACGGCCCCTGCCCGAACGCTTTGATCTTGGTCAGAATTCGTTCGAGGACCGCGCCGCGTTTGGGCGTCGCGAGCATCTGGAGTTCATCGACCACCACCAAGCCGATCGTCGCCAGCGATTCAATCCGCGAGGCCAGCAACAGATCGAACTTTTCGTAGATTGTGACCGCGATCTGGTAGTCACCTTTGAAGAAAGCCGCGTCGGATTTCTGATGATCGCCGGTGGCGATCAGACACGAGATACCCAGCGGCGCCAATAATTCGTTGAGTGAACGGTATTTTTCTTCGGCCAGCGATTTAAGCGGAAACAGCAGTACAACTTTCTTGCGCTCCACGAGCGCCTTGACCGCCGCCAGCTCGGCACAAAATGATTTGCCCGAGGATGTCGGCGCGGCGATGATCATCCCGCGCCTGACACCGGGGATCCCGACGCCCGACTCCAAAAGCCCCGCCCGCACCGCCCGCTGCTGCACCGGCAGGAGAAGATCGCCCTGCCGTTTCTGCCAGCTTTCGATGATCCGCGCCGGTAAACCGTACCGTTCAAGTTCCGCAATCCGCATACGCCCCATACCTCCGCTATTCACACACTGCAACTTTCGAATCCGCACGATGGACAGGAAAAGCAAACCCCCAGCCGTACCATCCCACCGCCGCAGTCGGGACAGGAGGCGGCGTTCTGATAGGCACACTCGGCCGCCGGTGGCGGCCCGAACACATCGCCGCCGTCGAGCCCATAAAACACAAAGCTCTGTGTCGCCGGATTTCCGCCGTTGTGGGAATTGTCCATTGCCAGTTCGAAATTGGGATTCTGCATAACCTGATTCCTTTCGGGCTTTCCTTATCTATCGGAAGTATACGCATTATACTGAACATTTGTTCAGGTGTCAAGCACATTTAGAAAAAAGGGCAGAAAACCCTGTCCCGACCGGGACAAATTGGATCCCACCTCTCTATCTTATTGACAGAAACACCGAAAAGCGTATCTTGTAAGTGAAACCCTCACAAGACATTACTTGTTACACACCTGACAGGTACCCAAAGACGAGCCCAAAACGCCCGGAGAAACGAATGTCTCGGACCACAAAAGGACTTCTTGCCCTAGCCATTCTGGCTACCCTCTCCCTCGCCTCAGTGAGGGTTACTGCAATCCCGGTGGAAACACCCGACTGGGTAACGAAAGTCTTTCACGCCGATCAGGAAGGTATCTACAAGGACGGTGATTCAGTAGTAGCGACGTCGCGGGTCTTCGCACAGGCGAATGGAAATCCGACCACCGCCCTGTGTCCGCTCAAGATATTCCAGTTCGGCTCGTTTGGCGGTTCGGACTGCTGGGGATGGCGGGACGCCGGCGGGACCGAGTACGCGATCATGGGCTGCTTCGACGGCATCGCGTTCGTCAACACCAGCACCTGGACAGTAGTCAAAGTTGTCCCCGGACCGCAGGGCAGTGTTTGCGGCGGCGCCTACTGGCGCGACATCAAGACCTATCAGCACTACGCCTATGCGGCGTCGGAATGCACCGGGACCAATCAGGGAATCATGATTATTGACCTGCAGTACCTCCCCGACAGCGTGCATTACATCAAGTCATTTTCCACCGGGACCGACATTCGATCGCACAACATTTCGATTGATACGGTGAAGGGGTACTTGTACGCCGTGAAGCAAAACTACAGCGGCTTCCGGGCAATCAACCTCGCCGATCCGGTAAACCCGGTCGAGGTGTCTACTACGGTGACCGGCGACCTACACGATATCTTCGCCCACAACGACACGGTCTATGCCGCCGAGGCCAACAATCACTCTTTCTCGATCTGGAATATGGCCAACAAAGCGGCCGGGGCGCTGCTCACGCGAGTCACCATTCCGTCAGCCGGATATGTTCACAATATTTGGCCAACCATGGACAAACACTATGTCGTGACGACAGAAGAAACACCCAACAAGACAATCAAACTCTGGGATGTCCAGAATCTTGCCAGTGTCCAGTTGAAGTCGCAGTTTCTTGCGCCGAGCAATTTGGCCCACAACGCCCATGTTCAGGGGAACAAGCTCTACCTGTCCCATTACGAGTCAGGTGTGTATGTCGTTGATCTTTCAAATCCCGACACGCTGCCGGTGCTTTCGTTTTATGACACATATCCGGCCAGCAACACTGCCAATTTTAACGGCTGCTGGGGAGTATATCCGCACACTGCTAGCGGGAATGTCTACGGTTCGAATATCGAAGGACAACTGTACATTTTCGGACAAATCCAGGTCACCGATCTTGACACGCTGCGCGGCGATTCGCTTTTTGCCAACGCCAATTCGAATGTCACGATTCAGGTAAGTGTCAAGAATCACCTCCCGATCAAGAGCATCACGATTCCGTTCAATTGGAGCGGGTCGTACAATATGACCTTTGTCGGCGTCAACACTACCGGACTGCGAACCAGTTATTTTCAGGATCAGCAATTCTCGGCCTATGATCCGACGCACGGCAAGATCGCGTACACGATCGATGTCGGCTCCGCCGCGGAACTGCCGCCGGGTGATGGTCCCGTACTGAATCTGATCCTGCACATACCGCCGGGGGCAAGCGGGCCGACTAATGAGATTTCGCTCAACACGGTCGGCGTGACACAGCCCTCGATCACGACAAGCTGTTTTTCGTATTTCCCAGAGCTCAAATACCCCGCCGTGACGATTGGCGCGCCGCCGAGCTGCTGTGTGGGCACGCGGGGCAATGTCGACAATTCGCCCGATCAGGCAGTCGATATTTCCGATCTGACCGCATTGATCGACCACCTCTACATATCGTTCGCCCCGCTGGCGTGTTCACAAGAGGCCAATCTCGACGGTTCAGCTGAAAACCAGATCGACATTTCGGATCTGACGACGCTTATCGATAAGCTCTATATCAACCCGTCGTCGAGCTACCCGGCCTGCCCGTGATGCGCTGTTGACGAATCGTCATGCATCCCGCGTGACGCTTTCTACTGAACACGAATGTGCCGTTCAATCATCCGCCCAAAGCGGATGACTGCCTGACCCACTGCGAACTCAATCAATTTCGAACTTGTACGTTTTCGTTATCCAGCATTTCACCGGCCTGCCGTTTTGGACGCCCGATTTCCAACGTGTCTTTTTGAGAGCGACAGAGGCCGCTTCGTCAAGAGACGCCGACCCTGAAGACTTTGCAGTTCTGACTTCGATGATCAGTCCCTCTTCCGAAACGCGACCATACAAGACTACCGTTCCTTCTATTCCGGCGCGTTGGGCGAGCTGCGGGTAGACGGCCTCGACGTCATCCAGCAATGCCGGATCGACTTCCCGCTTCACGAACACACCGGGACCGTCGAGCACATCGCTTGCATCGGTATCGATCACCATACCCGCCGTTGCCATGCTGTCACCGGTCCCGACAATTGAGAATATCTCATCGGTTGTGGGAATCACGACATCTGACTCGGCATCACCCGGCACCGGCTCCGGAATTCCGAAACGAGTGTTCTCGGGAAGTTCAGGTCTCGGCTCAAACGAGCACTTTATAACCGTTGGCGGCGGTTCGGGGTGCGCGCTCACCGAGTCTCTCGTGAACATCTTGATCGGGTCTTTGATGATGATCTCTCGATCCTGCGGCCAAATCAGGGCGACGGCAAATCCAAACAGAAGTGTGCCGACGACAATCAGCTGGCTTTGAAACAGGTTGCGCTGGTAGCTCGCTTTGAGAGCAAAGGCCCCGTAGCGACTGTAAAGAGTGTTGTGTGACTCGTACACCGTGCATCCCTCCTCATGATATCTCTACAAGTTTCCCGGCGGTGACTTCCAATAAATTGACGAGAGGGGACCATGTTTCGTGCAAGCATCGGTCAGCCGCACAAACAAAAACCCCCGCGCTTGCGCACGGGGGTCAATACATATCGATTCTGAGTATCGAGAATCAGTTGCCGAGCGTGAAAACGAAAGGTACGCTTACCCAGCATTTCACGGGTCGACCATTCTGAATCCCTGGTTTGAACTTGTACTGCATCAGCGCCTTCGCCGCCGCTTCGTCAAGTGATGCAGTTCCGGAGGGCTTGTAGGGCTTCGTCTCGATGACATTGCCATCCTTATCAACGAGACCCCACATAATCACTTTGCCTTCAAGTCCGGCATCTTTGGCGAATCGAGGGTATTCCGGAAGTATCGACTTGATAATTTCCGGCTGCTGCTCGAGGGCCTGGAACTCGCCCGGCGCCGGGATATAATCTTCTTCCTTGATGTCGACTTTGATGTCGCCATCTCCGGACGAAGCGATATCCGGCGGTACGATATCAGCCAGTTCGTCTTTGGTTGCCAGCACGACGTCGTCGGTCGGCGCATCTTCTTCGGCCACCGGTGTCGGGATACCGACTTTCGGCACCGCGACGTTGGGCTGGGTGACCTGCACCTGCGGCGGTTTCTGCACGATGGTAGGCGGCGGACCCAGATCGGCAATTGTCTTGATGACAGTCGGCGCCACAAAGATCTGCTCGTCGTCCTGGATCATCTTGATAACCCAGAAGGTGAGCAGGATAGCGAGCACGAACCCGACGGTCATCCCGGTCGCCGAGAGGAAATTGCGCTGGTATTTCGCCTTCATTTCATACGCGCCGTAGGGCGTGTAGGTAGCGTTGTTTGGACCAATCATAGCTACATCTGTCCTTTCGATCGGGCCAACTGTTCGGATTCAGTCATGATCTTGTCGTCTCGATCTTCCCAATCGCCGAGCGCATAACGGTAGGAAAACTTCTCGTCTTTAGTGAGATCTTCGACTTTCTTTTTCAGCTCATTCGCCTTGTACGCATTCCATGAACGCTCGATGACGTCGATTTCGTCAAGGATGTTCACCATGTCTTCGTACTTGGCGCCCTTGTTGATTAAGATCAGCGTGTTCAAGCGATCGTTGCCGCGATTCAGTTCGGTCAACAACCGGCGAACACTGTCCGAGTTATACAGATATGGTATGCTGTCCGGTTTCGGCGTAGCCGACGGAATCAACTGCGGCATGTTATCGGACTTGGTCTGTCCGATGTTCCACCAGTACCGCCCGATTGAATCAATATGGATCGTGAGCACGTTCTGCTCTTTGATATCGATCTTAATATCCTGTTCCGGCGGCAGGTTGATTTCCATTGCCTGCGGCATCGCAAACACGGTCGTCACCATATAGAAAATCAACAGCAGGAACGCGATATCAACCATCGGCGTCATATCGATACGGATGGCGACGCGGCGTTTGGGACGCCGGAGGCCTTTTTTCCCGCCCGATTTTTGCCGTTCTACTACTTCGCCTGCCATTAAATATCACTCTCCTTCAGGCCCGCGGCAATGCGCCTGCGGGCTCGTCGTACGCTTGGTTATGCTTTGTCACGCTCCGGTTCGGTAATAATCAGGAACCGAGCCAGATTGTTCTTCTGCATTTCTTTCATAATCGCCTGCATCGCGCCGAATGTGGCGCGACCGTCGGCTTTCACCACTACCAGCGCCTTTAAGTTCTTGGCGCGGGCTTTTAGGATCTCAGTCGCGACATTGTATTTGTCGCACGTTTTCACTCGTCGGCCGGTCGTTTTCATTTCCTGGCCGTCGATGTTCACCGTCACGTTTTCAACATAGTCGACGTAGATCGAATCCATCTTGGAGACCGTGACATTGATAATGTCTTTGTCCGGCAGTTCGATCTGCGAATGCGACGACGGCAGCTCGACCGCCCGGGCTTCCGGTGGTTTGAACTGGGTAGTCGACATGTAGAAAATGAGCAACAGAAAGGCGACATCGACCATCGGAGTCATATCGATACGGATCGATACGCGCCGTTTCTTTTTGATCGACATCGGTTACTTTCCTTCCTTCGCCTTCAAGATCTGAAGCACTTCGAAAGTAGCTTCGTCGGTGGTGTAGTTGAAGGCGTCTACCTTATTAACAAAGAAATTGTAAAAGAAGATTCCGAGAATACCGGAGATAAGACCGCCGGCGGTGTTAACCAGCGCCTCGGAGATACCGACGGCCAGCTGGGAGGCGTCAATGACGCCGCCTTCGACGTTTCCGGTGGCAGCGAAGGCGCGGATCATACCGATCGTGGTGCCCAGAAGTCCGATCATGGTGGCGATCGACGCGATCGTCGACATAGCAATCAGATTGCGTTCAAGAAGCGGGCCCTCAAGGGCGTTGGCTTCTTCGATGGCGGCCTGAGTAAGAGAAATCCGCTTTTCGCTGTCGACGGATTTGTCGGAGCGGGCCTCGCGGTACCGCTCGATACCGGCGCGCAGGACATTGGCCGTGGTGCCGCGCTGCTTGTCGCAAGCCGCGATGGCGCCGTCAAAATCGTCATTCTGCAGCAGGGTGATCAACTTCTTGAAGAATATCTGAACCGAGCTGTTCCCCTTGGCGACGCCGTACAGTGAACGATAGCGTTCGACCACAAACACGATAAGCATGATGAGAACGGTGATCAGGATAATAACCAGCGGGCCGCCCTTATAGATCGAGTGCACGATGGGATTGCTCGACGATTTGAATACGCCGTAGAAAAGGCCAAAACCGATGGCCAGCGCAATCAGGGCGTTGAGCGTCACAAAAAGTGTCTGTTTAACCACGAGATGAACCCTCCAAACAGTAAAATAATTAAATCTCTATTCCCTTCAGAGCCAGCATCGTAGCGCCGGCGATAGCGATAAAGAACCCGTAGGTCAAAGACCCCAGGTACGCGCCGATGCCGTAACTTGAACCGAGACTGGACATAGTTTCTTTCGCATTGAATCCCCACGAACCGCCCAGCAGCGACAACACAATGCCGGCCGCAAATATGAGCAGCGGCAACCAATTGTAGCGAAGTGTCTTTTTCAGACCCAGCGCCCACTGGTCGACGTCTTTTGGCTTGGCGTAGAGATTTTTCAAAGTGAGAATCGGAAGAGCAATACAGGCGACCGTCAGCAGCAGGAACAGCACGCTGGTAAGCATGAGCGCGATACCCGAGCCGAACAGCGCGCCGCCGGCCGAACCGAGAGCCAACGGGCCTTCGATTCCCAGCTTGGTGGTGGTTACGCGGTTGGTCTTGCGTTGCAGCTTAGCCATCGTGATAATCTCTTCATTCGACGATTCGCCCGCCACTGAGGCGGTTCCTTCAGTGGTCTGATTGGAACCGGCAACCGCGACTTCGTTGTAGACTGAATACCACGGAAGCAAAAGAGCCAGCAGAGTGACAACGGCGGCAATCGTCATGACCAGCCGCTCGCCTTTCGATACCCGCTCGTTTAGGAGCGTGCAGTCGTCGCGAACAATTTGGCCGCTGGCGCGTTTCGCTTTTGCCGTATCGACAAATTTCTGCCGCTCGGCGTCGGACTTGAACAACTCGCCCGGCTTGCCGGGAAAGACCTCGAATCCGATATAGTGAAGGCGTTGCTCTTCGGAGAGCCGCTTCACATCATTTTTTACGTCCTGAGCCATATACCTTCCAGTTATCTGCGTCAGTTGAATCTAAAATTCGAATTTCGTGTCTTCAAAACCCTTCTTGAAATCTGAGCTGCTCGGATTGCATTTCATCCCCTTCGCGTACCATTCGTTGGCGAGCTTGTAGTCGGCCTTGGAGGCCGCCTTGTCGCCTGAATTCCCGGCGGCCCGGAGATGGTAACACTGCGCGATCCAAAGGATGACCGTCTCGTCTTTGCAGGCGCCCTCTTTGGCGGTGCATTCGTAGGCGTCCTTGAAATAGCCGAGCGCTTTGCTGTAGTTCTTGGTGCACAGATTCTCGCCAAAGTACGCAAAGCCGAGTGAGCGTTTGGCTAAGCAGTTGTTAGGTTCTATAACCAACAACTTCTCAAAAGTGGCCACACCCTTCACACAGTCTGTCTTCTTGAACAGATAGATGTTGCCGAGTCGCAAAAGAGCGCCGGCGTCGGCCGGGACAAACTCAAGATATTTTTCGAGATACTCAGCGGCCACCTGGGCATAATCACGACTGGGATCGGAGTTGACCGGCGCAGCACTATCGGCGCCGGCGTCCCCCATCGAGTCGTCGCCGAACAGATTTTCTTCGTCGCCGCCGCTCTTATTCTGATCGAGATTGAGGGCACAGTATCCGGCGTTCTTGTAGTTCGCCGCGGAAGCTGAATCGATGCCCATAGCGATTCGTTTTTCGTAGAATTCAAGCGCCTGCGAATAACTTCTGAGATTATGATAGGCCAGCGCCATATTGCCGACAATGCGCTTCTGATTCGGGTTGATGTCGATTGATTTTTGATAGAAGGCCACCGCCTGCCCGAAATCCGGCGGCTTGCGATAGAACGAACAATCACCAAGCAACTGGTAGGTTTCCTCGGTCGATGCCGACGACACATAATCAGCCGGCTGTCGCGTTAGCCAATCAAGGTGGGCTTTCAAAAGAGAGTCGGCGCGCTCGTATTGGCGCGTTCCCCAAAGCGCTTTGCCGTACATGAAATAGATGTCGCGCGGCTCGTAGTGAATGACATTGATGACCGTGTCGAAGTAGGCGTCGGCTTCTTCATACGCCGACAGGTTGACATAGGCCATACCAATTTCGAAAAAGGCGCGGACAGTCGATGAATCGGGCTTGGCGTGGGAAAGTTCGAAATACTTTTTGTAGGAACCGATAGTTTCTTTGAATCGACTGGCACGTTCTTCACGCGTGCGCGACGACAACCCGGCTTTGAAATAGATGCCGCCCGCCCGCATCCAGGCCGGCGCGAATGTGCTGTCTTTTTTCAGAACGATTGCCAATTTATCGATGGCACAGTTGTAATCTTTCAGATCAAGACAGGCCTCGGCCCAGTGATAATACACTTCCGAACCGGCGGTATCGTACTTGAGCGCTTTCTCATAGAAACCGGCGGCCAGTGACGATATCCCCTGCTTGAGGTTGGCGTCACCCAGATTGATATAATACTCAGCGTTGGTCGAGTCGCCGATCAGCGCCTGACGAAACGCCTTGTCGGCATCCGACCATTGCTGACGGGCCATCATGACCTGACCGAAACCGTTTTCGAACATGTGTCGTTCGGCCTTGGCTTTCTTGCGGCCATCGTCGAAGATTTTCTGAGCTGAGTCGAGTTTACCCAACTGCAGATAGGCCTCGCCCAATCCGTAGAGCGATTCCCAGTGGCGGGATTTCTTATCCAGAGCCAGCTTGAATTGATCACGGGCCTCAACAAACTTCCCCTGCTTAAGGTAGATCGAACCCAGCGTGTAGTAGTTGATGTGATACGCTTTGTCGATCTCGATTTCCCGGTTGAGGGCCTCGATAGCTCTGGCTGTGTCGCCGACTTTGAGCAGATCGGCGATCGATTGCTTGAGATCCTGCGCGACGACTGACGAGCTGACAACAATCGAGATGCCGACACACAGGGCGGAAACTTGGCGGAGGAGATGTCTTTTCAAACTATTCACCCATCTTTCCTATAACAGACTTGTGAAAATACAGACTCGACCAAGAGAGTCAAGTCCAAATTTCTCCACTGCTTACGTGACCACACGATGACCGGCAGGAGGGCCGATTTCCCCACCTGAGACATGCGCCACAACCAGTGGATCGTGACCACCACGAAAATCCAAAATCCCGCGGTGGGCAAAATCACGTCTGGAAATTCTACTAAAGCGTACACCATTGTGACCTCCAATAAGGTCGCGGCGATCATGTCCAGCCAGCGTGTTACGTAAACCATAACCTCTCACATCCTTTATACCAGACTACCATGCCATTCTTCCACATCAGCTCAGATTGGTGAAGGCAACCTTAGGAGCGATTCAGACCATATTGAAGTCAAATGAAGTGCCGGAATACGGGCAGAAGCCCGGCGGATTAGTTAAGAATTTATGTAACAATAGGTTGATGACTACAAACGCGCTTTTATCAGGAAGAGAGCGGTCCGAGACCGATGAAGATCGGCGCACTTCCTGCGGTCGGGAATTCTTGGCGAACCGAGCGAAATCCTAACAATTTGCTGAGCAATAGCTTACCGAATCGGCTCAGTATCACGATTGCGGAGCCAATCGCAG
>CAYVWS010000098.1:0-10127 GCA_964455535.1 uncultured Ignavibacteriales bacterium
GATACGCGGCGCGGCCACGACTTCTTGCCTTAGCAAAAAGAAAGCGGCGGCCGTTTCCGACCGCCGCATATCCGTGTGCGTCACCCACCCTCTGACGCCTCATCATTAACTTAGGAACTACAACTTTCGATACCCAGCCGGGGCTTCTTTGCGCTCTTTTTCGGCGTCGGCTCCGCCTTTCGGCTCATCCCAGCGATCAGCTGCGCCGGTGATACCCTTAAGCCGCAAATCGAAATCGTCGGGGTTAGTCGCGGCTGTCATCGCCTCTTCAAATGTAATCATACCCGCGCGGTGCAGTTTCATGATCGACTGATCGAATGTCTGCATCCCGTACTGGATACCGCCCTGCGCCATTAATTCGGGAATGTCCTGTGTCTTTTCCGGATTCATCAGGCACTCGCGGATTGCCGCTGTCGTAATCATGATTTCAAGTGCCGGTACCCGGCCCGGCATATCGCCGCGGGTCAACAGACGCTGACAAACTACCGCCCTGAGCGTACCGGCCAGCAGGAGTCGAATCTGCTGCTGCTGGTGCGGGGGGAAGAACGAGACAATACGCGTGACGGTTTCCACGACGTTCAACGTGTGGAGTGTCGTCAACACCAGATGCCCGGTGTCGGCGGCGGTCAGCGCGATCGACATCGTTTCCAGATCACGGACTTCACCGATCAGGACCACGTCGGGGTCCTGACGAAAGGCGTGGCGCAACGCCGACGCAAACGACTCGGTGTCGCCGCCGACTTCGCGCTGTGAAATGATCGAACTCTTGTCGCGATAGATATATTCGATCGGGTCTTCGACGGATAAGATATTCAATCCGCGCTGGGCGTTCATTTCTTCGATAACCGCCGCCAGCGTCGTTGACTTACCCGAACCGGTTGTCCCGGTCACGATAATCAGACCGCGGCTTTCGTGCGCCAGTTTCTTGATCGCGGGTGGAAGATTCAGATCTTCGAACGACGGCACGATCGTGTTGACCGCACGAATAGCGATACCGGTGGTGCCGCGCTGACGAAACAGGTTGATACGAAACCGTCCCAGTTTCGCGACACTCAGCGCCAGATCCATTTCGTTTTTGCGGTAGAACCGTTCGAGCTGCTTTTCGTTTAGAATCTGCGCGACCATCTGATCCATCAGATCGATAGTCACCGGCTCGGTCGGTACCTGTTCGAGAATACCGTTGACGCGGATGTGCGGACGTACGCCGACGCGGACGTGCAAGTCGGACGCCTTGCGGTTGAGCATCTCAACCAGCAACTGTTTGAGTGTCATGTATGCCCTTTCCCGAATCCGGGATCAGGCAGTGGGATCGATCTGGAAGAGAACCTGGCCGAATTCCACCGGCTTGCCGTTCTCGGCGAGAACTTTCACCACCCGACCGCTGACTTCGGATTCGATTTCGTTCATCAGCTTCATGGCCTCTACAATGCAGACGACCTGGCCGGCCGTGATCCGCTCATTGAGCGAAACATAGGGCGCGGCATCTGGTGCCGGAGCGCTGTAGAATGTCCCCACCATAGGGGACTTTACTTCTACATATCGGCCGGAATCGCCGTTTGCTGTAGCTGCCGCCGCGGCCGGGGCAGCCGGCGCCGGGGCATGGGTGGGGGCCGGAGCGGCCATGACCATTTCGGGCGGGGCCGACATGATCACGGCTTGATGGTGGTGGCCGTTGGAACTGGGGGCGGCTTTTTGCATGATCTTGATCTTGCGGCCCCAGCTTGATATTTCGAGTGACTCGATTTCCGACTCTTCAACCAGCCGGATGAGCTTGCGAATGTACGTTTCGGTAATAATCATAGTGGTATGCTGAAAAAGGCCCCGTCGGCTGACAGGGCAAACTGGTCTACTCCTCTATATTCCCTCGTCCTCGTCAAAAACAATAGGGTAAAACGGCTACAGCTCCAACAACTTTTTTTCCGCCCGGTTCAGGACCAGCCCGCCCTTGGCTGTAACCAGAACGTCGTCTTCGATCCGTACCCCCCCGAATCCGGCCACATAGATTCCCGGCTCGATAGTTACCACGTTGCCCGGCTTTAACTTATCGGGGGAGGTCGACCCCAGCCGAGGACCGACATGGATGTAGTATCCTATTCCGTGCCCGGTTCCGTGACCAAATGTCTTTCCATACCCGGATTTGTTGATAATTTCGCGGCAGGCCTTATCGACGTCGCGAGCCATGACCCCGGCCTTCACCTTTTTGACCCCCGCGATCTGGGACTTGAGGACCGTGTTGTAGATCGTCTTGTGCTTCTGGCTGGCCTTGCCGACCATCACCGTGCGGGTCATATCCGAAACATACCCGCCGACCGTTGCTCCGAAATCGAACGTGATAAATTCGTTGTTCTTCACTTTGCGCTTTGACGCAATTCCGTGAGGCATGGCCGAACGGGGACCGGACGCAACAATTGTCTCAAAGGCCGGCCTTTCAGAGCCGAGCATCGCCATCTGATATTCCATCTCGGCCGCCAATTCGTTTTCGCCGACGCCCGGTTTGATCAGCGGCAGAATTCTGACAAAGACTTCATCGCTGATGGCGCAGGCCTTCTTGATATTGGCGATCTCGACACTGTCCTTGACCCAGCCCAGTTCAGCAAAGAGATAGTCGGCCGGAATCAGAATCGCTTCGGGAAGCGACTTGGCGATCCGCTCGCGGTTGGTGACTGTCAGGTACTCTCCGGAAAATCCAAAGCGCTTGTTTTTTCCGGCCAGTGATTTCATCGTCTTCAAACTGTCGAGCAGCCCGCCGGTGTGGATCGTGACTTTGGCGCCCTTGACTTGTTGGCGGGCCTGAACCGCGTAGCGCGAGTCGGTCAGGAAGTCGGCCGAGTTGGGCAGGATGGCCAAAAGTCCGGAGCTGCCGGTGAACCCGGTGAGGTATCTTACGAAGTCCATGTGGGTGACCAGAAGTCCGTCGAGATTGCTTGCCCGCATTGCGGCGCGAAGGTCATTCATTCGTTTCAGAGACATGAGTCGATTCCCTTTCCGATATTTTATCCATCGCCGCTGTCAGTTTTTGTGCCAGTCGCGACGACGGCTGTTCATCATACAATCGCTGAAATACATCGATCGCCTGCCGGGCGTGTCCCTGCGACAAATACAGGTCGCCGATCGTCTCACTGACAATCAGCGCTCGTCGCTGCGGCGTTACACGTACACTTGAGTGGCTTGTACGTGCGGCATCCTCCGAAGTTTCTTCTCCATGACGAATCAACGAGATTGTTCGTGTAACCTCGCGGTTCTTTATCCGGCGCATCGGTGAATATAGTCCGTTCGTGTATGGATCAATTTCCAAAATCCGATGATAGTTCGCAAGCGCGGTCCATTCGTCCCCCTTCGCGAACGCGATATCACCCAGAAATTTCAGCGCCGCCAAATGATCTGGGTCTTGTGACATGATCGTCCGGAATTGCTCGGCCGCCGACTCCAGTTGGCCTGCGCCGTAGAGCGCACGACCATAGGCGACTCGCCCCGAGAGCGGGAAATCCGGATCGCTCACATGATCACGACAGATTTTCACAGCCGCAGCATACTGCTCGGTCTCAACCAACTTCATTGTAACGAGAGGCCAATAGTTGCCCGATAGAAGTTGTTCCTCGGAGGACTCATTCCCACTGGGGGTGATGACCGTATCGGAGCGGCGGTTTGTCACTTGCCCGCTCGCTTAATGATGCGGGTTGTCGAGCGCCCGGGTGTCAGACGTACTCGTTTTACTTGCCCGCCATACGAGCGGACAAACTCGGCGCCGACAATCTCACTCTCTTTGTAGTCGGCTCCCTTGACCAGCACATTGGGTCGCACGAGCGAGATTAGTTTCGCGGGAGTATCGTCGGAAAACAGCACGACCCAATCGACTGATCGCAAAGCAAGTAAGATGGTAGCCCGATCGCGTTGCGATTGGACCGGTCGGTCTTTCCCTTTTAGCCGGCGCACCGAAGCGTCGGTGTTCAGACCAACAATAAGCAGATCACCGAATGATCTGGCCTTCGCCAGATAGTCGACATGACCGCGATGCAAAATATCAAACACGCCATTGGTGAAAACAATCCGCTTGCCCGCCCGTCGAGAGGCAGCGGCCGCTTTGCCGACACCCGGCATGGAGAGAAGTCTGGAACCTGAGGTCATCGAACGCGACTCAATTAATCTTGGTATTCGTATTGACGATTTTCGCTTTGAACGAGCCGGATGGTCTTGGCGCCGGCGCTGGTCGATCCTACCACAGTCACATCGCGCACCGTGCGCTGGGACTGCGGCAGCAGAGTTGAAATTTCAAGCACCGCCCGGGTGTCCGCGATATATCGGGAGCCCGCTTTTGAAATGGCGATACCAAGTGTATCGGCCATTGGGTAGTGAACAACCAAATCGTCTATGGGAACATGCGTCCGGGCGGCCAGCTCACCGATATCCGACCCCGCCGAAATTAGCAGCACCGCACACAGCTTGCCTTCGATAGTCAGGGTGTCGGTGAATCGAATGACGATCAGAAGCGGCAGATGTCCGCTGCCGGGCAGTGGATACTCTGACTGCTCATAGGTGATCGTATCCAGATTAACGGTGCTGCCGGACAATTTTTCCATGACTCCGTTCCACTGGAGTTTCTCCCTGGCCGCCATATTCTCAGGACTCAACGACTGCTTGAGCCGGGCCGCGAGTTCACCTTTGTATAACGAGTCTATGTGCTCCGGCAAACGCTCGAAACCCGTTACAGAAGATATGACTCCGAGAGTATCTAACCGCGCCTCGGACTGAATCAGGGTCAAAAGCTCATTAACGGGATTGCCGGTCTCTTTAGCGCCTCGCTTCGTCACAATCGACGTTGGATGCGTCGTCATGCGGTAGCCGCCGTTGACACGTTTCAGGGTATGGGCGACAACGGCAATGCTGCTGTCGGTCGGAAGCGCGGTGGTGTCGTCCCACCTCGTATGGTCGGTGATGACTACTTCGGAAAAGGACAAGGAATCGGGCGGGTGAAATCGAAATTGAAGCGGCGCCGCCTGGGACGCGACAGCCATCGCAAAGACAATCAAAATGCACCGGCTAATTCGAAACATGTACCGATCTCACATTTCCGTTATCAAGGTTTCTCTCAAGCTCCAGTCGAAGCTGCTCGCGGGTGATTGAGGCCGTGCCGATCTGGGCAACCGTATATCCCGCCGCTGCATTTGATACAATCGCGGCCTCAGCAAGATCCGCCCCGGCGCAAACGGCTGAAACAAAAGCCGCGATGACTGTATCCCCCGCCCCGGTTACGTCGTAGACTTCGCGGGCAAAAGTCGGAATATGGGTCGGACCGGCGCCCCGCTGGAAAAGCGACATCCCCTGCGCGCCGCGGGTGATCAGGATCGATCGGGCCTGCAAACGCTCCAAAAGCTCATTCCCCACTGCCACAAGATCGTCATCAGTCCTGATTCTCCGCCCGGCCGCAAAGCCGGCTTCGTGATGATTGGGAGTGATCACCGATACTTTTTTGTAGTTCATGAAACGGGTTTCTTTCGGATCGACCGCCACAAATACATTCTTCTGAAGACAAAGCGCGATCACTCGCTCCAGAAGCGAGAGTGTGACCACACCCTTGCCGTAATCCGATATCACCAGCGCCTGTGCCGAATCAATCGCATCAAGAACCTTGCGATAGACCAATTCTTCGATGTCACTGTCGAGATCGCGGCGATCCTCACGGTCGGCCCGCACTACTTGTTGGTTGTGCGCGATGACGCGCGTCTTCATCGTGGTTTGTCGTGAGGGGTCAACCACCAGAAATTCCGAACTCACGCTGTTGGTACTAAGCAGTCGCCGCACCCGTTCGGCGTTGTCGTCGCTGCCGACCGTACCGATCAACAATGGCTCGTTGCCAAGCGCGCGAAAATTGGCGGTCACATTGGCCGCGCCCCCCAGTAGTAGCCTTTCCGATTGAATCTCGACTACCGGCACCGGCGCCTCGGGAGAAATTCGTTCTACTGCACCGATCAGGTATTCGTCGAGCATGATGTCTCCCAGCACGATAATCCGCGCTGAGCCCAGCCGCGAGGTAATGCTCTCCATCCGCGTCCGCGTCAGTGGCATACATTCTCCTGCCACACAGAGGCAAGCCCCCCGCCGGTTGTGCGTAAAAACGTTGACATCAGCCGCGAATATAGTAAACTGAGCCCCTTGCTACAAGCAGGGAAATCCGTCGACCCCGAAATGAGGATACCACATGGAGATGAATCAACCGCAACAGCAGATAAATATCGAACTTGGCGAGAAAGAAGCCGAAGGCGTGTATGTCAACCTGGCGATGATCACCCATTCGCCGACTGAAATCGTCATCGACTTTTCGCGCGTCATGCCGCGCACGCCGAAATCGCGCGTACTTGCACGCATTATTATGACACCAATGCACGCCAAACTTCTGCATAATGCGCTTGAGGATAATCTCAAGAAATTCGAAGCCCAGTTCGGCGATATCAAAATCTGGGGAATGCCCAACCAGTCCAAGACAATCGGCTTTGCCGCCGGCGATGACACCGTTGGAGGAAGCAAGTGACCAAAGGGTACGCCTCAATCGTCCTGCATAGTCATCTTCCCTATGTGCTCGCGCACGGCCGCTGGCCGCACGGCACCGACTGGCTCTGCGAAGCCGCCGCTGAAACCTATCTGCCGATCCTGCGAATCATGAATGAACTGGTCGCCGAAGGATACAAACCAAAGCTGACTATCGGCCTGTCGCCCGTGCTATGTGAGCAACTCTGCGACCAGAGCTTCAAAGAAGAATTTGTCACCTATCTGACGACAAAGATCAAAGCGGCGCAGCACGATGCCGAAGAATTCTACCGCTATGACCAGGCGCAGATGCTCGACAACGCGCACTTCTGGGAGAAATGGTATTCGCAGACACTCGATCACTTCAACCGTATTGGCCAGGACATTCTGGTCGAGTTCAAAAAACTGCAGGATGCCGGCTATCTTGAAATTATTACCTGCGGCGCGACTCACGGATATTATCCGCTTTTGTCACGCGACGAATCCCTGCAAGCCCAAACCAAAGCCGCTGTCGCCAATTATCAAAAACACTTTGGCAAAAAGCCGCGCGGCATCTGGCTCCCGGAGTGTGCCTATCGCCCGCGTTACGAGTGGACTTCGCCGGTCGAAGTCAACGGCCGCAAGCTTACCTATCACCGCAAAGGCGCGGATGAATTCTTAAGCGAAAACGGCATCGACTTCTTTATCATCGACTCGCCTCTGCTCAAAGGCGGCGTGTCGCGTGGTGTCTACCTCGATCAATTCGACGCTCTCAAAATCCTGTGGAGCCAGTTCGAGAAAAGCTACCACCCCCGCGAAGAGGAATTCGACAAGACGCCCCGCGAGGTCTACCTCGTTTCGTCGGCTTCCGAAGGAAAAAAGCCGGTCGCGATTTTTACGCGCGACCCCGAAACCGGCGTGCTCGTTTGGTCGGGCGAACACGGATATCCCGGCGACGGTAATTACCTCGACTTCCACAAAAAGCGTTTCCCCGGCGGCTTGCGCTATTGGGCCGTAACGTCGCCGAAGTCCGACCTCGCCGACAAAGTCGAATATCATTATGAAACAGCGGTAGGCCGTATCGCCGAAAACTCGGCGCACTATGTGGCCACTATCACCAAATTGTTGACCGAATATCAACAGGAGTCCGGTCGGCAGGGAATTCTGGTCGCCCCGTACGACGCCGAATTGTTCGGACATTGGTGGTTCGAGGGCCCGCTTTTTCTCAAAGAAGTCCTCAGGCAGCTTTCGATTAGTTCAGAGGTTTCGTCATCATTCCTGTCGGAGGATTTGGCCAGACGCAAACCATCGCGCGTGGTATCTATTCCCGAAGGCAGTTGGGGACAGGGGAATCATCATTATATCTGGCTAAACGATGAAAACGCCTGGACCTGGAAACACATTTACGAATGCGAAGCCAAGATGTGCGAGCTTGCGCGATTTTGGACCGAACATCCCGAACGACAGGATTTCCAGCTCAAAGATCTTCTGCAGCAACTGGCGCGCGAACTGATGGTGCTGTCCGCCTCCGACTGGCAATTCCTGATATCTACGTGGGCGGCCCGCGACTACGCCGAACTGCGGCTGGCAGAACACTACGCCGATTTCAAACGAGTCGCCGCAATGGTCGACAAGAAAATTGCAGGACAGGCGATCTCCGACGGTGAATGGACATTCTTCGCCGACTGCAAAGCCCGCGACACCCTCTTCCCCGAACTCGATATCGAGTGGTTTTCGCGTGTTGAATTTCCGGTCGACAATCCGGCGGGAGTTAGATAACCGAAAGTGGGTCGGCGGTGTCGGTAGCCAAACAGCTTTCTGTCTGTCCGTTCTGCAAAGAGCCGATCGCCGCCGGCGCGACCCGCTGCAAACATTGTCAGGCCGATCTGGTCAAGCCCGAAAGCGCGAAGAAATCGCGCTTCGCCAAATACAATAATTTTCGCTTCGGCTTTTTAGCGGGAGTGCTCTTCTCAATAATTTTGGCCGTACTCGCGTACTTTCAGTTCTGGACCGAATAATTCTCCCCGCGCCGGTCAATCTCTTCCCGCCGATGGTCTTACGACAAATCTCGCTGACCATCTGCAATAAAGTGTTGACATCGACCTCTTTTGTCGATACTATGCAGTGAACTTAACTGTGCTCGGTTAATAGTTTCTCAAGCCTTGAGCCCCAAAAATCAATCCTTGTCGAATCGTTAATCCCATCGCACCAGCGCAATACTGCGCAAGAACTGTTTGTCTGTCTTGGCGAAGTTTTCTTCGGAGACCCAAGCGAGTGGATGAACGAAATTTCGGAGAAGTAGAATGAATATCTACGTAGGAAACCTGTCATTCGATGCAGCAGAGGCGGATATCCGCCAGGCGTTCGAACAATTTGGTGAAGTCACCACGGTGAACATCATCAAGGACAAATTCTCAGGCGAGCCGCGCGGCTTTGGCTTTGTGGAAATGCCGGGAAAAGAAATGGCTATGGCAGCTATTTCGGGACTCAATGGCCAGGACCTCAAGGGCCGCACCCTCAGCGTCAATGAAGCGCGCCCGCGCGTCGAAGGCGGCGGTGGTGGCGGCGGCCGTCGTGGCGGCGGTGGCGATCGCAATCGACGCTCTTGGTAGTAAGTTGAACGATACGGTCGGGCCGAAAATGCCCGACCGTCCCACTTTCCCGAAGGGCGCCGTGGAAATTCCCCGGACTCTTCGACCAACCTTTTCGATCATGAGTTATAGGAACAATGAAGATCTTTGTGGATAATCTCGCTTTTGAGATTATGGATGATTTTGTGCGAGCGGCCTTTGAGCAGTTCGGGCGGGTGAATTCGGCGGTGATCGCGCGGGAGCACAATAGCGCTGATTCGCGCGGATATGCTTTTGTCGATATGCCGGACGACGCCGAGGCGCAAAAAGCGATAGACGGAATGAACGGCGCGGAAATGATGGGCCGACCGATTGAAGTTACCAAGGCGGATCCCGATTCCGAGGCACGGCACAATCGTCAGGCCGAATCCAACCGACCGAGAAATTACGAGCGCACACCCCGGCAGCGGTTCAAGGGTAACCCTACGCGGTCGGTCGGCAAGACTTCAACGCCGGCCTCACGGTACGGAAAACTCGGATAAATACGGAGTTGATATGAAGATTCACGTAGACAATTTGACTTCAGATACGATGGAGACTGACATCCTCGAAGCATTCAGCGCTTATGGCGACGTGGCAAAAGTGAATATCGCACGTAGTTCGGCCGACGGCCTTTCCCGCGGCTTCGGATTCGTCGATGTTATCGCCGAAGCTGACGGTGTCGCGATGATTTCGGGCATGAATGGCGCAGAACTTCACGGTCACACGCTCAAAGTCAGCCGCGCCCGCCGCCGCGCATGATGTTGTATCGCGGTCAACGACTACGCTTCGGCGGAATCATCCTTGCCGTACCCAATCACGTACCGCGGCAAAGACATCGTCCACACTGATTTTTTTCATGCACTTCATCTGCTCTACCCCTTTGAGCGGACAGATATTCTTGACGCACGAAATACAACTCAATTCACCGCGTCGAATCAGCGTCTTGGTTGAACTGAGCGGCGAGGTCTCGTTGGGATCATCGGCGCCGGACAACACCACCAGCTTCGCTCCCGC
>CAYVWS010000099.1:0-9989 GCA_964455535.1 uncultured Ignavibacteriales bacterium
ACGGTTTTCAAGACCGCCGCTTTCGACCACTCAGCCACTCCTCCGTCGAAGTCGCGTCTGGAGGCACCAACTAACGGCATTTTGAATCGATCGTCAAGCTCGCGCCACGCTGGGTCAAAACCAAAAAAAGGGCGTCCTTTCGGACGCCCGTCGTTACCAATTGCAAAAATCTACCTATCGGCGAATGGCGAGCGGAACCGTTGCCGGTTGCTCACTTGAGCCGCAAGTATCTACAACCACCGCCTGAGCCAGTCCGTTGGACAAGCTGAGCGTCGTGGTCGTGCCGTTGAAGGTCGCATGGATGGACCAGGTTCCGTTAACCGAGAGCGTATCATGCGGTCCGGAGCAATCCAAATTGACCATTGCGACATAATTGAGCGAGCCAGACGAAGGACAGGCATCGCCATAGATAGCGGCCGAGTCGAAGACTACGTCGCTAATTTGACCGGTATAGGTGTTGGTGATGCTGCACGTTACCTGATCCTTCGGATAGAAGGTCGCGGTCAACGTGTCATGCGAATTGGCATTCAGAACCAGCTGATTGATCACTTCCGCCCACGGATTGCCTTCGATCTGGATCACGCGGTGACGATAGTGATTGCCATAATTGTCGTGACTGTCGACATAGTAGTCGTGCCCATGGCCATGTGAAACAAGCGAATCGGCCGCGCCGCGATACTGCACCGGCTGACCGCCAGACCAGATCATGATCGAGTCGTAGCCGGAGACTGTCCACTCACGCACCGCAATGAGCGAATCATTCCGATACTGCGAATCGACGCGGTTAAAAGAATAATAGAATATGTGCCAGCCGTTTTCGTAGGTATGCGACACGGTATCATACACTTTCCCCTCGCCACTGGGACTGGCGGAGCTTGGCACGGCGCCCGGAGCGCCCGGCGCGAACGAAATCAGATTGACCAGATCAAGCACGTTCTCGGCATCTTCCGAAGCACCATCCATCGCCGGCGCCGAAACATTTTCTTCCACGAAGGTCGCGGAATTAGTATCAAGCGGCTGAAGAGTGGCGTTCGTGCCCTTGTCACTGCCGCAGCCCACAAAAAGACCCGCCGCCACGACTATCAGGGACAGCGCGCCCAGTATCCAGATACGCTTCACGAATCCTCCTTTGAGTGAGTTATGCTCCTACCCAATAATTATCGGCGACCGGTTCGGTAGATTTTACGCGCAAGTCACAATTGCTCAGCCGATGAACACTTATAACCGCAGTGCTCCCAGTAAGTTCGATACTAACGCAAACCCAACACAGACATTACTTGCGGCTGCGGGCCTGTGGGCCGCCGGTCAGACCGATATGAGAAACAGATCCATCGATATTGTAAATTGTAGTATCCCCGGCGTGAAGCGCGGGCGAATCGGCCTGGAGATTGTACGAGTCGTCGGAGACAAATTTAGGGTCAACCGCCAGATTGCCGTTAATACCGGTCTGATCCCAAATATCCTGATACGCTCCCGCCTTGTTATTCCAGACGATATTGTTGGAAAACTTCCACTTCGCCCAGTCGCCGTAATTCCAGACGCCGACACAGGGGCATACCCATTGATCGCGCCACCCGTTATCGGCAATAATATTATTTATGATTCTCCCGCGCGCATCGGTCGACCACGGCGCCACGCCGCAGTTGCCGTTGTGATAGACGACATTGTTCGTGGCTTCCATCGTCGAAGCGCCGGTCGCGATGATCCCCCAGCCGAGATTCTCGTGCACCAAATTGTTGCGAGCGATGACGGTCGACGTGCCGAATGATCCTATCCCCTTCCAGAAGCCGCTGACTTCGTTGCGATATGCGACGCAGGTGCCGTCCCATGTCACGCCAATCCCCGCGCCGCGACCATCTTTGATTGTACAATCAGTCACCGTCACCAGTGCGCCCCTATAGAGCGCGACGCCGTCCCAGGTGTTATCGAGAATATGACAATCATACATGGTCACTTCGGCCCCTTCGCGGACATGCACTCCGCCGATTCCGACAATGACAGAGTCGACACGATGGGTATTATCCCGAATATTCACCTGTTCGATCCGTACGCGCGAATTGCGCACGACAATGCCCGCGTCGGTAGCGTTACCGTCGACATCGCGCCGCCCGCCGGTTATGGTCAGATTCTTAATGGTTGAACCAAACGAGTTCTCGAAGTAGACGCCGTACCCCGCATTGGTGATCAGCTTCGACGTCGCTCGGTCGCTTCCGATGATGGTCAGCGCTTTGCCCTTGATGACAAATCCGGTCGATGCGTTCGCACCGTCTTTGGGATTTGCACAATTGCCGCACAACGGATCTTTGAACGCCATCGGTTTGGCTTCGAATACTTTGTTTGCCCCCAGAATCAGCGTGTCCCCCGACGATGCATAGTCGATCACCGACTGTAAATTGGAGCCCCGTTCGACTGATAGCACTTTGGAAACCGCGTGCTGCATAGGCAGAAGCACCGACACCCACATTGCACCGAGAATAGCGACACGCATAGGTCGAGAATACCTATGGCGATCGCCCGCTCACAAGTTTTATCTGACCAACGAACGCCGCTTATTGGATACGGGGCCTAAAATACCCGGCGTGCTCGCGCGGCGGCACCCGAGCCGCGATTTGGTCGGCCGTGATCCAGGGGAAGTTCTTGTCATTGTTGAGAAGCGGGATATGAAAATCGCACTCTGATTCGCACCCCTCGCCGATCGCAAACAATTTGTTCCCTTTCTTGTCGGCGATGGCGGCTATGATGAAAACGATCTTCCCTTTGAAACCGGCCTCGTCAAACGTGATGTACATATCCCCCGGCAAGAGATCTTTCTGGGCCACCGGCTGACAATTTTCCGCCAGCCGCTTGTACGACATCTGCTGATCGCAAAGATCAACAAAGTCGACAAACTCCTGACGGCCGGCCGGGCGGGGGTCGGACTTCTGAAACACAACCTGTCCCCGCGACCCGAATGCCACAGTACCGTTCAAGAAGTCGTGATAGGTCAGAGTATCCCCCGCAATGGGCATCACTTTGAAATCGTCCTGCTTTTTCTTCATCTCCAGATATTGCGCCTGCAGTATCAGGGCGATTGTCTGGTCGGAAAACCGCGATTTCCATCTGACAAGATGAATTGGACGAGCCACCTGGTCCGGCGTGAAGACAAATCCGTGCGACTCCGATCCAACCGCCCGCTGAGCGTGCCAGAGGGGCAGATGGGCAATCCAATTTTGGAAATTTGATAGTTTCTTCTCGGGTATCCGTGTAAAGCCCTTGGGCCAGAAAAATTCCGATTCGGCGCTGAAGACCGAATCTTTCATGATCATGTACGGGTAATTTTCTTTGAACCACGGGAAGCTGTGATCCGGCGGCACTTTGACTCGCTCCACTGCGCCAAACACCGGTTGTATATCAATCTGCCCCGCCACCGCCGACACGACACCAATCAGCCCTATCAAACAAACCGCGATAAACTTCATTTCTGCTTCATTTCCTCCCAAAGCCGGTAGGCGCGGCGCAAATGCGGGATAGTGATCGATCCGCCAACCACCAATCCAATCGACATCACTTCGTCGAACTCCTGATCGTTCACCTGTTCCTCTTTGGCGCGAATGACATGATATGAGATGCAGTCGTCACAGCGAAGCACGAGCGATGCCACCAATCCGAGCATCTCTTTGGTCCTGGCGGGCAGTGCGCCGTCACGGTAGACCGCCGAATCGATGCCGAAAAACCGCTTGATATTGAGGTCCTCCCGCCCAAGGACAATAGCGTTGAGTTTGGCGCGTTCATCATTGAATTCTTGTACACGGTCGCTCATGTTTCTCTCCCGAATTTTGGACGGAATATAGCCCCATTCTTCGCTGCGGGCAATCCACCGAAATTCTAAGGCGACGCTGAAATGTCAGCCAGCAACGCCCCGTTTTGGCGGGCTATGATCCTGCAGTTTTGAGGCAGACGTGTGGTGTCATAGGCGCCTTCCACTATCAGGTAGCGAATGTTAAGTTGCTGCAGTTCCGACACCGCCTCGCGAAGATCGGTAATTTCGGCGCTTCCATAGATATGCGGGTATTCCTGCTCTCGCTTGGCAATAGTTGCCGAGTCCTCCCGCGACAAGACCGACAAATGAACAAACGGCATATCCAGCGCCACCTGATAGGTGTCGTCGATATTGGCATATTCGTCTTTAGTCACGACAAGCACAAATTTGCTTCGGTCCAGTTGGCCGCGGACATCAGCCGTCAACGGAAACGACTTCACCGCGGCCGCATTGAGGCGGGCAGGATAATACTCAAGCAGACCGATCACACACAGAAGTGTCACCACCACCCACCGCGAGGTCTTGCCGGGAAGACCGCGAACGGTATCTATGCCGCGACAGGCAATGATCCCAAGAAAGAACATCAGAAACGGCAGGAACCGCGAAAATACTCTGAATCCTGACCCCAGCGGCAGCAATCGCAACAGCTTGTTCGGATAGCGGTCCAGATCGGTCGTGAGTACAAGACAAACTATAGCCAGAATGAGAAATTGAATCACCGTCTCACGGTCGATCTGCCGCCATTTCCAGCATCCAACCGCTGCGAGAAGGACAACAGCAAACGGCAGATAGACTCCCCAATACTCGGCATATTGCGCCGACGAAAACGCGGATAACACACTTAGTTTTGGAAAAGTAATGAGTCCATTCGACGGTAAGGTGGGAAAAACATCGCGGACCACGACTGTCGGGTTGACGCCCCTGAGCACGAACCACAACGGGATGAGAGTAAATGCTGTCGGCGCGAAGAACAACAATCTCTTTCCTCGCTCCCGAATACTATCCCTCCAGCGAAATGACTCGAACACGACTACTGAAATCCCAAGGACAATGGACAGCATATACAGCTCGACAAACGAAGTCCAAATCGTCAGTCCAAAGAACAGCGCGAAGAGGATCGATTTGCGTAGCGAAAATCGTGAGGTCACGTAGGCATTGCAGACGATTCCGAGCGCCCCTCCCCAAATCAGACCGCCTATCAGATTCGTATGCGCATGCGCCTTGGAAAGAAAATACGGACAGAGGCCGAACAGTAGCCCGCCCACAAACGCCGCCGTTTTCGAAAAATCAAATGTCCGCGAGATAAATACGTAGTAGCATAGCGCTCCACTCACGAGCAACCCCGCTACCATGAGGTTATACCCCACAACCGTGCCGAACAATAGATCGACGGGCAGACTCAGGATCGTGGGCACGATTGAAGTCGCGTGAAAGGTCAGATCGGCCCCGGTTGGCGGAAGCACCCAGTTGCAGTGAAGGATATTTTGTCCGGTGAGAATTGCCTTCTGCACCCACCAATAGGTCCACAGACTGTTGTAGGCGTCGCTGGTGCCCACCGGCCCAAACGAATCGTCGGCGACAATATGCGTGGCGAGCTTCGGAATCAGCGGCCACAAAAACGCCACCGCCACCAGACAATACCCACCCAACGCCCGAAGGACATCAAAAGGAACTCCCAGTAGTTTTCCGCTTTTGCTTAGATTTGTGCTGTCATTCATCGGCGGTTGCTAATCTACGTGGTAGTGATGACAGCGGCAAGATAGATGAGGCAACAAGCTGTAGGTCGGGTCCTTCCCAGAACCCGCCGTCGGCCTTGGTGGCCCACCATTCATGGTGGGTTTCTCTTCTTTGTAGGTCGGGACCCTTGCGGTCCCGACATTGTCACCAACGCGGGAATTCAAGTGCCCAACCCAAAGGTTGGGTTGCCAGGGACACGCATCAAGTCATTCAGAAGTTCCGAATTGCCATTGAATGTACTATCAATGTCATTCCGACTTTGAGTAGTTTTTGCTATGACACAACGAAGAAAGAGAATCGTCTTGGTCGCCTCCTACGGGTTGGTGGCGATATTCATCCTTCTGAATCTCTTGGCATATATCCACGCGCGTGCAATGACGCATTTCTTGGCATCGGGTTCTCGGACGCCACGACCCGAGGAATTGACTTTAGAGCAAAAGATGGGGTTGATGTGTACCGGCGTGCAGATTCCCCGACCGACTGCCGCCAAACGCTTGTCTGATCTCGAACCCGGCTGGAGAGATTTGGTGATTTCGACACCAGCCAACGTCTCGCTGGCTGCATGGTATCGTTCAGCCGGTGACTCCACACCACTTGTGATTCTCTTCCATGGATATGCGGCGGAGAAGTCGGCCATGCTGCCCGAAGCGGAAGAATTTTTGAAGCTGGGCTTCTCAGTTATGGTGGTCGATTTCCGGGGTTCCGGCGAATCCTCCGAGGCATATACCACGCTCGGATACCGGGAAGCGCGCGACGTGGCGGATGCGGCAGCCTATGCAAATAGCCATTTCAAACCGCGGCTTTTGATCC
Organism: uncultured Ignavibacteriales bacterium; assembly: GCA_964455535.1. Taxonomy (GTDB): domain Bacteria; phylum Zixibacteria; class MSB-5A5; order GN15; family FEB-12; genus JACRAV01. The sequence continues at coordinate 6,347 of CAYVWS010000099.1, forward strand.
TGTACGGTTCGTCAATGGGAGGAGCTGCAGTCTTAAAAGCAATTCACGACGATACGGTCGCACCGGATGGAATTGTCGTTGAAAGTGTCTTCGACCGCATGCTTACTACAGTTGAGAATCGTTTCTGCGCCGTCGGCCTGCCGGCATTTCCTGCATCAGAGTTGCTGACATTTTGGGGAGGCGCACAGTTTGGCTTTAACGCTTTGGCCCAAAATCCTGTGGACTATGCAAAGAGCGTTCGCTGTCCGGTACTCTTCCTCCACGGTACAGTTGACACCCGCGCACGACTCGCAGAGGGCAAACATGTATTTGACGAAGTAACGGCGCCCAAGATATTTGTGGAGTTTCAAGGAATCGGACACACCCCGATGTTACGGGATAACCCTTTAAGGTGGCAGCAGTCGATAAGAAGATTTCTCGATCTTCTTGGGACTGCCGAATCGAAAGAGAAATCGACAATCGATTCACTCAATTGAAGAATTTGCTACAACAGCCGCGCCTTCTTCAGCGCGCGGTGAAATTTACTGTCATTCTGCCGCTCAAATGGGATATCCAAAGACATTAACAGACGGCGCAGCCCCTCTTCGATCTTATCGAGTTGCGCCATATCGGTGAACTCGACTTCAAGCTCGTAGTCGACTGATCCATCGCTGAACGCCGTCTTGTCGATTTCGAGTAAGTATTCGCAGTCGCCAATCGTGTACTTTTTGAGCTGGCGCACATTCTCGAACTGAATCAATTTGGTCAACTCAAGAGTTGGGAATTCTTCTTTGATAAATTTCACCGGCGGAATATCAAGAGTTAGCACATCGTGCCGCAGTCCAAGAATTTCAAGCGCTAGCCCGCGCGGGATTTCCGACTCAATCTCGCGCCGCACCACTGCCATGCCCGCCTGTGTCGGAATGCTCTTGATCGTCACCAGTCCGCGGTGACTCTCAGCCCGCACCCGCAGCGCCCAGCCGCCTTTGGCCAGCCGACGGTCCTCTGAGTCGAAAAAGCAGTTGATATGCGCGATTTCTTCGTCAATCGGAGAGAGTCGTCCGACCAGCTTGAGGTAGTCCATAAACGACCCCAGCCGGATCTTGATTTCGATTTCGAGATTATTGGTCGGCGCGTGTGTCATAATTGCCTATACGGTACATTATCGGCGGCCAAACGCAAGTCCTCAAGAAAAAAAAGCGCCCGGCATGAAAAGCCGGGCGCCCGTTGAGCTTTGACACTCGCTCAGAGTTACACCGCGTAACTTTCGGTGATCTCTTTGTTGTCCGAGGCGTCGTATATCCTGAATTGCCGCGGCGAGATGGTCGTATCCCGCACGAGGTTGATTCGGAACTTGTACGCCTTCATGATCCGGTCAATCCGATTAGCGCCGTCTTCGGTCATCGCCGCCGCCAAATCGGGACTAATGACCAGATGGTACTGACCGTACTTTTTGGCCGCCGCCGCGCGCACGAACCAGCGCTCGACTTTGGCCGCCAGCGTCTCTTTCGACGGTATCCGTCCGAGCCCCTCGCACACCGGGCAGGGTTCCGACAGACGATGCAAATGCGAGGCCCGCACTCGTTCGCGGGTCATCTCGATCAGACCGAATTCGGTCACCGGATTGATCGCCCGCTTGGCGCGGTCGTGGCGGAAAGCGTTTTTGAACTCCTCGTAGAGTTTCCGACGGTTCTCCCGGTTGTACATATCGATAAAGTCGCAGACAATCAGTCCGCCGATATCGCGAAGCCGAATCTGCCGCGCGATTTCACGCGCCGCTTGAAGATTCGTCTCGAAAATCGTCCGCTCCTGATCGCGGCTCCCGACAAACCGTCCGGTGTTGACATCGATGGTCACCATCGCTTCGGTCTGATCGATCACCAGATACGATCCCTTTTTGATCCAGACTTTTCGAGCCAGCATCTTGTCGATTTCCGGCTCGAGTTCATAGGTATCAAATAGCGGAATCGCGCCCTTATAAAGCGAAATCCGGTCGCGCAGATGCGGCGCCACCTGGCGGGCGTACGCCATGATCTTCTTGTAATCCTCGCGGTTGTCGGTGACGAGTTTCTGGACTTCGTCGGTGAGGATGTCACGGATCATCGAAACGATCATCTCGGCTTCTTTGTGGATGAGCGACGGCGCCGGCAATTCATCGGCTTTCCGTTTCAGCTTCACCCACAGTTTCTGCAGACGCTTGATATCTTCGGCGAAGTCTTTCTCCTCTTTGCCTTCCCCCTCGGTTCGAATAATCAACCCGAACCCTTCCGGGCGCAGAGGCGTCAGGAGTTTGCGCAGTCGTTTTTTCTCGCCCCAATCCGAAATTCGCTTCGACACGCGGACATGGTCGTCGTCGGGCACCATCACCAAATACCGACCGGGCAATGAAATTTCCGAGGCAATTCTGGGGCCCTTGGTGCTGATCGGTTCTTTGATGACCTGCACCAGAATAGTCTGCCCTTTTTTGAGAACGGTTTCGATTCCCTGACGGCGCGTTTTGCGAATGATTTCCGCCGGGGCTTCTTCTTCGTCCTCTTCATCGGCGTCGTAGCGACCGCGCGACTCTTTGGCGATGTCCGACGAATGCAAATACGCGGCTTTTTCCATGCCGATATCGACAAAGGCCGCCTGCATTCCGGGAAGCACCGTATTGATGACCCCTTTGTAAATATCGCCGACCATCCGGTCGGCCCCCGGACGTTCTACCTGCAATTCGACTAATTTGCCATCCTCTAAGATGGCGACGCGAGTGTCGTACTCAGTCGAACTTATGACAATTTCTTTCTTCACGCTTGCTCTGTGGCAATGCTCCTTTCTCCCAGCACTTCATTGGGCTGGGGATGAAATCCGTTGATGAACGAGCGGCCGTCGATCTCGCCGCGCCCTTCCGGCACGACTTTGGTAAGCTCCACGACCGACCGATCACATTGTATCAATAATCTTTTTTTATCAGCTAAAATTGTTCCGGGGCGCAGCGGCTCGGCTGTCTCCTGTGCGATCACACAGCCGTGCACCTTGAGACGACTGCCTCGAAAGTAACTGTACGCTCCCGGTTTGGTCGCCATCCCGCGGACAAAATTCCGCACGTTCCTTGCGGGAAATCCCCAGTCGATCATCGCGTCAAACGGCGTAATCTTGGGCGCCCGCGAGGCCCTCGATTCATCCTGAACTATTGGTTGCGACTTGCCCTGCTCAATCAACTCAAGTGTCTGTAGCAGAAACGGCCCGCCCATATCAGCTAAGCGATCGTGCAAAGTGTCGTAGGTATCATCATCCTTGATGACAGTCTTGGCTTGAAGGATCATGTCCCCCGTATCTACCGACTCTTTCAAAAAGAAACTGGTTAGCCCCGTCTCGGACTCGCCGCTGACAATCGCCCAATTGATCGGCGCCGCCCCGCGATAGGCCGGCAACAGCGACGCATGAATATTGATCGAGCCCTTCTTCGGCAGACTGTAAAGCGACGGCGGCAGAATCCGAAACGCCGCCACGACAAACAGGTCGGCCTCGAATTTCGCCAAATCTTCTTTGAGCTTGGGGTCTTTGAGCGACGATGGTGTCAGCACCGGCAGATTTCGCTTGAGCGCTTCCTCGTGACACGCCGTCCGAAGCAGTTTTCGCCCCCGACCGAAATTCTTTTCCGGCCCGGTAACGACTGCAAGGA
>CAYVWS010000100.1:0-9682 GCA_964455535.1 uncultured Ignavibacteriales bacterium
TGTGGAGGCAATATCAGGCCCGGGATCGCTGATCGTCCGCACATATCGAGAACGCGTAGAGCGACTTCACGGCGGATTCAACCAGATCGAGCCTGGTGAGTATGCGGTCTTTGTCACGAAAGACACGGGTTCAGGAATTGCGCCGGAAGACATCTCGAAGATATTTGAACCATACTTTTCCAAGAAGAAAATGGGACAGAGCGGCAGCGGGCTTGGCCTATCGGTCGTATACGGCATCGTGAAAGATCATAAGGGGTACTACGACATCATTTCGGAAGAAGGCAAAGGCACTGAATTCATGCTGTATTTCCCGGCGCTTGATGTTGAAGCGGGAACGACCCCTACGACTCTTTCGTCTGAAATTGTGGGCGGGACTGAGAGCATTCTGATTGTCGACGACTCGGCCTCACAGCGGGAGCTGGCCGGAGAAGTAATCGCCAGTCTTGGCTACAAAGCCGAGGCGGTTGATTCGGGGCGCGCCGCGGTGGCTCTGCTGAAAAGCCGATCTTTCGATCTGATCGTTCTGGATATGATCATGGAACCCGACTTTGACGGCCTCGATACCTACCGTGAAATCCTTGCGTTCTCACCAAATCAGAAGGCGATCGTGGCCAGCGGTTTTTCGGCCACCGAACGCGTTGAGGGAGTGTTGGCGCTCGGCGCGTGCGAATTCGTACACAAGCCCTATTCTGTAGGAACAATGGCTCAGGCTCTACGCCGCGCGCTCGACACGCCGTCCCGAAACGCCGAATCCCAAGGCATACAAGCCGCCACTCTCGTGTAAAGCGCCCCGCTAACCGGCCGGACTGAGGCGCCTAAAATCGATTGACAGTCGGCCCGAATCTTGACATCTTGGCCTTCCCGCAAGCCGGTTAGACCGGCGCAATTCGTCGATTGCCGAAGTGGTGAAATTGGTAGACGCGCTGCGTTCAGGGCGCAGTTCTCGCAAGGGAGTGGGGGTTCGAGTCCCCCCTTCGGCACATTTTGTTTAAATTCTTCGCCTCCACCAAAACGGCCTCCATTTCAGAAATCGACCATTCGCATTAACTCCGACAAAATGCCGTCCAGCGGCGCTCCGCGTGGCGCGGGCGGCTCGAAGCGAGCAAGATTGATGCAACAGTTGCCGTCTGATTTTCGTCTTTCAGATACACCACTTTCTCTCCGGTTCATTGCGAAAATTGAACCGCGAAAATGAGGACTGTCGCCGTGAGTCGGAAATCAACCTTTTGGCTGTCAATTACCGCCCTCTTTCTCACGATCATTTCTGTTGCTCTGATTATGTTTGCCAAACCGGATGGAAACAGATCGGCCGGGCGCCATAGTGACTCGCCCGATAAGAAAAAGTGGGGGAAAGTCAGTGAACTTCCCAATGAGTGGTTCTACATTCAGCGTGCATATCCGAGGAAGGTAGTCGATGCCGCCCGGCGAATTGATGCCGCCGATGGTTATCGTGAGATTCGGGCGGAAGCAAGGGCCCGCTCGGCCGCGACACCCCAGGCAGCTCTCAATTGGCAGTTGGCCGGACCGACCAACATTCCCGGCCGTGTCACCGATATCGCAGTTGATCCGACTGACTCAAACATCATCTACATAGCAAGCGCCGGAGCCGGCGTGTTCAAGACTACTAATCTCGGCCAGACCTGGAAGCCGGTCTTCGACGAGATTGGGACATACTCCATGGGCGCCGTAACAGTCGATCCAAACAATCCCAACGTAGTGTATGCGGGGACGGGAGAGATCAACGGCCGGGTGCAGACCTACGACGGCACCGGTCTTTACAAGAGCACCGATGCCGGCGAGACCTGGACTTTCTCCGGACTTCCGCAGAGCTACGGCATCGGGCGAATCTTGGTCGACCCCAATAATTCCAACATCGTCTACGCCGCGGTGATGGGTCGGCTATGGGAACCCAACCCCGAGCGCGGACTATACCGATCAACCGACGCCGGCGCTACGTGGCAGTTGGTGCTTTACTTGTCCGAATACACTGGCTGCGCCGAAGTGATCATTCATCCATCAACCGGCACAATGTTTGCCGCGATGTGGGAACGAAGCTGGTCGACCGAGAGCCCATACACTGTGTCAGATGCTATGGTCGGCGAGAACAGCGGACTTTACCGTTCTACCGATGGCATCAATTGGACCAAGATCACCGACAGCCACTTACCTACAGGACCGACGGTGGGACGGATAGGCCTCACGCTCGATCCGCTGTCGACGCGAGTGTACGCTTTTGTCTGGACCTATCCAGCCGGAGGTACCGATGTGTACCGAAGTAACGATCTCGGCCTTACGTGGATCCGCACGGGAAGTTCGGTCCCGAACAATGCGGTGACGTACCGAGGGTACTACTTCGCCATGATCAAAGTGGCGCCTGGCATACCTGACCGCGTCTATCTGGGAGGCGTAGATCTGTATCGCTCGAACAACGGCGGGACAAGTTGGAGTCGAATCGGCAACTACACGCAAGGATTTATCTATGCCGATCACCACGCGATGTATATCCATCCGACAACGCCGAATTTCATACTTTCAGGCAACGATGGCGGCGTCTATCTAAGCACCAACGGAGGACTGAACAATAACTGGCAGGCCCTCCTCAACTTTCCCAACACTCAGTTCTATGCGGTTGCAATCGATCCCCACAATCCGTCGCGGCTCTACGGCGGGGCGCAAGATCGCGGCACACTTAGGACACCCAACGGTTCGTTAAGCTCCTGGCAGCATGTGCTTGGGGGAGACGGCTTCCAGTGCCTTGTAGATCACTCCGATAGCGCGATTGCCTATGCCGAGTGGCAATACGGAAATATCAACAAATCGAACGACGGCGGTGTCAACTTTTCGTCGTGCGCAAACGGTTTGGACCGCAATGACTTTTGGAATTGGAACACACCCTTCGTAATGGATCCTAACGATAATCAAGTCTTGTATATCGGCTCGCATCGGCTTTACCGCACGAACAACGCCGCTCTAAGCTGGTCACCGATCAGCGGTGATCTGACCAATGGGTCAGAGGCGCTTGGCGCGAACACCATCTCGGCAATCGGATTGAGCGCGGCAGACAGCCGGGTTATCTATGTTGGAACCGGCGACGCAAAGGTTTGGGTCACTACTAACACCGGCGCGAATTGGATTAATCGCTCGGCTGGACTTCCGGATCGTTGGGTAACCCGTGTCACGGCTGATCCTGTCGATCCGGCCATCGCCTATGTTACTCTCTCCGGCTATCAGTACGCTGAATGGACACCTCACATCTTCCGGACGACTGATTATGGGCAAACATGGGTTTCTATTGCAGGCAACTTGCCGGACGCTCCGATCAACGACGTCATCATCGACCCCGAGAACTCTTCCCGTCTCTACATCGGGACCGACTTCGGAGTCTATTACACCGAGAATCTGGGCGGACTGTGGATGCCGCTAGGCGAAGGGATGCCGATGCAGCCAATTCTCGATCTGGATTTCAACCAACCCACGCGGCAGATAGTGGCAGCCACTCACGGTCGCTCGATGTATCGGCTTTTCCTCAACTGTACCAATGGGACCGATTCGGATGACGATGGTCTTGCCGACGCCTGCGACAACTGCCCACAGATTGCGAATGCTGATCAACTCGACACAGACCTTGATGGTCTTGGTGACGCCTGCGATCCATGCGCCGGTAGTTCGGCGGATCCGGACGGTGACCTCGTCCAAAGCTGCGTAGACAACTGTCCAAACATTGCCAATCCGGGTCAGGAGGACACTGACCTCGACGGGATAGGGGATGTTTGCGATCAGTGTCCGCTGGATTCCCTGAACGACGTAGACCAGGATGGTTACTGCGCCAATCTTGACAATTGTCCGACAATAGCCAACCAAGGACAGGAAGATCAAAACCACGATTTGTTAGGTGACGCCTGTTGTTGTCGCGGCGCGACTGGAAATGTCGATGGTGATCCCTTGGATAATACCGATATCAGTGATTTGGCAGCGCTTATCGACTACCAATACATATCACTATTACCTCCGGCCTGTTTGCTGGAAGCGAATACCGATGGTTTGCCGGGAGTCGATATCTCTGATTTGGCCGCGTTGATCGACTATCTCTACATCAGTTTCACGCCGACCGCGGCGTGTCAGTAGCCCCCTTGAGGAACTTAGGCCACCTTCGACAGAAGGTGGCCTAAGTTTTGAGCTTAGCACTGAAAACACCGGATTTGCGACGCTTGACTCACAAAATGGTGGGCACCGATCAATCGTCAAGCGGGTCGTTTGGAGAACCGCGCAATCTTCTGTGAAGCGAGCGCGCCCTTCATCGATTTTTCCTGAGCAACCCAGAATGAGTGCATCGGACACTGGCCGGCCCGGGAGCAATAGTCGCCGCCGGCTTCGGTGCAGAGGTTTAAGTGCACGGGACCGTCGACGGCCTCGATAATTTCCAATAACGATATTTCTTTGGATTTGCGAGCCAGTCGATAGCCGCCGTGGACGCCGAAGTGTGACGTCAGAAGCCCGGCATTAGTAAGGTCTTTGAGAATCTTCGCCAAAAATTCTCGCGGGATAGATTCGGCGCTCGCTACTTCATTGATCGATCCTACCGCACCTTTTGACAAAGACGACAAAAAGCGCATAGCGCGGATAGCGTAGTCTGCTTTATGAGACATCAGCATTTCGGGGTCCTCCTGTTCATCACCACAACAAGATATGTGCATTTCGCTTCATAAATCAACCCTGCATTGAAGCGGTAGGGCGCGCAGATTGGCCTGTGTAAGCCCGTGGGGTGCAACGGCATGTGATGCGCGGCCGCAATTCTGACGTTTGATGATTGCAAAGTCGACCCCCGCAACCTATAATCGAACGAACAAATTGGCTCTTCGTCTCACGAAGAGATCAAGTCTCAGACAACTGCATAACTAGCGGAGGTAGAGAAAGTGGAATTTCTCACGACACTCTGGTTGCCGATTGTGTTGTCGGCGGTCTTTGTCTTTGTGGTCAGCTCGATTGTGCACATGGCGCTTAGGTACCATAAAGGCGATTTCAAAAAACTGCCCGACGAAAACGGATTTATGGATGCGGCCCGGAAATTCGCCATCCCGCCGGGGGACTATTTCGTACCGTATATGACCTCCTCTGGCGACTGCAAAGCTCCGGAATTCAAAGAGAAAATGGGGAAAGGGCCAATCATGCTGATGACCGTGTATCCGAACGGTCAAATGGGTATGGCCAAGAGTCTGGTCCTGTGGTTTCTGTATAGTATTGTGGTCAGCATATTCGCGGGGTATATCGGATTCCATGCGGTGCCGGTGGGCGGCAGTTACCTGCAGGTTTTCCGCTTTGTCGGTTGCAGCGCTTTCATGGCGTATTCTTTCGCGTTCGCCCAGGAAGCGATCTGGTTTAAGAAAAACTGCGGCGCGACAATGCGCCATATGTTTGACGGCTTGCTCTACGCCCTGGTCACCGCCGGCGTCTTCGGCTGGCTCTGGCCCCGCTAAGCCACCCTCTCAAAATCGTCGCAGTAACGACTTTTTGCGGTCTGCCGATATATATCGGCAGACCCTTTATTTTGACGAACCATATGAGCGAAACCAAACGACCCCGTAAAGCCGTTCGAAACAAAACGACCGACTATTTTCTGGTCTGCAACTTCTTCACGCAGGAAGTCGTGGGGCGAGCGGCCGACATCACCAACACCGGGATGCTGCTGATCGCAACCGAAGAACTCAAGCAGGAAGGGTTGTACAAGCTCAAACTGATCCCCGCGCGAAAGAGTATGCAGGCCCAGGCGGTCACGTTCATTGCCCAGGTTCGCTGGTCGAAGTTCAAAAAGCACACCGACTGGTGGGAGATCGGTCTGGAAATCTGCGAGATCGATCCGCCGGATGCCATGCTCCTGCATCAGATCATCGAATTGTTGTTGGCTGAAGAAGAAGCGCGGCAAGCCGAGGCCGGCCGGGACACTTCCATTCCAAAGATCGAGTGGATTAAGAATCGCTAATAGTTCAGCGATTGAATACCATACCGCGGGCGGCTTCAAGCCGGTTATCGGCTGAGCCCGAGTTGTCTTCGCCGCAAACCAAATCTGCAATCAATCCCAAAGAGCGCAATCGCCACGCTGATCGCAGCACTGTCGGCGGAACATGTTTCGTCCAGCTAAGCGCGCCGACCGTCAGCGCGCCCAGAAGCGCATTCGACGACACCATCCTGCGCAGGCGGCCGGATCGCGCAATCTGGCGCGCAACAACTCCCAGATACGCCCGCGATTTCTGATCATAGTAATTCGCGGGAATCGCGCGAACGAACGTCTGGGCGAACGCATCGGGAGCGTTATTGATATGAGGATACCCCGATGTGGGAATCCTTCGCATCAAATCCGGATACTGATGCTGCAATATTTCAAATTGCAGATCGCGGTCGACCTTGAGCTTCGGGCTGAGTTTCATCGACACTTCGACCACTTCATTGTCAAGGTAGGGGAATACCGACTCGACTTTAAGACTCATGAGCGCCATCGAAAAAGGCGCGGTACGGCGGCGCGCCCACAAGGCGGAAAACCAGTTGGAATTGCGATTGTCGTCCTGCGGCAGTTCTTTCATGCAGGCGGTGTGACGATCCAGAACAGATTCGGCCTGGACCGCTTTCAAAAATTCGCGCTCATGCAGCCCGTAGTTGAACGTGATCAGATGTTGCGCCAGTTTTCGATTGTCGGCGCCGTCGCCAAGCAAGTGCGCCACCAGTGAAGTATCATACACATAGATGTCGCCGCCGAAACCGTCAAAATTGATTCCGCAATTGAGCGGAATATCCTGGATCATCGGAAGCGCCCAGCGGTGCTGATCGGTTTCGTGATCCAGCAAGCTGAATGCGGCGGCGGCAAGACGGGCCTCAAAGCGCGGGTCGTAAAAATCGGTGCGGTGATGCGGTATCTTGAACTCGTCGCACAACGCTTTTGAAATTACCGAATCACTCTCCCACTGGCTCCCCTTGAGCGGAACGGCGGCGGTGAACACGCTGAACGGCTGAGCGCCGCCGACCAGTTCCAAAAATATTCGTCGTGAATCATTGCCTGAACTGAGCGTACAGATTTTCTTCTCACAAAGCGGCGTCAGCCGGTTGACCGCCCGTTTCAACGCCGCTTCACTTTCGTCAATGAATTCAGGGACGGTCATCTTTTCATCGATCCGCAATTGGTCAAACCACCAATAGCGCTCTTGTGTTCGAGCAGACTCCTGAAAAGTGACAACCGTGCCGATCGGCACCCGCTCGATCTCCGTATAGACCGTTCGGTCGCCGGTAATCAAGCTCAGAACCACCAGATCCTCAAGTGACCGGCTGTCGAGATGCAGACCCGACTCGGTTAGCGCGATTGCTTTTGGCTCAGATGCAAACTTGACGACTGAACCCCGGCGAAGGACATACAGCGGCCGCATGCCAAGTCGGTCCGCGCCCAGTTGCAAAGTCCGGGTCGAGTTGTTCCAGATGGCAAACGCGAAAGTGCCGTTAATGTCTTTTAGACCCGCCGAACCATACGTGGACAACTGAAAGAAAATGACGTCAGCCGGGGTGCCGGCCCGAATTGTGCCATTGGAATCGCGCAGGATTTGTTCGCGCCACTTAGAGAGATCGGTTATGTAACCAGCGCACAGACAGACAGATTGCCCTGAGGGATCTCTTGAAACTGAACTGAAATTCGACCCGGCGCCGAACTCGATATTCGCAAGAGCCGCCGCCCCGAGATTGTAGGAGTCGATTGCATACTCGCTTGAATGGCGCATGGTGGCGGCCATTTTGGAAAGCGGCTGATCGAGCGAACGGCTTGCGCCGCCAAAGTCAACTACTCCGCAAATTCGAGACATAGTAAATGAAAAGGTGAGTCACAATCGTCGGTGGCGGAAGCTATTTGTCTCTCTTGCCGAACAATTTTGCAAGGGGGCATTTGGCGTTGTTGGGTTCATTGTGATCGAGCAGCGCGTATTGTTTCCACTCCAAGGTCGCCCCGTCGCCGTAGGAGCCCAGCGCGGGCGAGGGCCCGATCTTATCATAGCGGCCGATGCGGGCGCGGATCATCCGCCGGACCTGATTGCCCTTGGGATTATTGCCCGCCACTTCATCGAACCCGGCGCGCGGCTGCAGGATGAGCGCAAAGCTGTCTCCGACATTCCGGCTGCGACGATTCTCATGGGCGGGCGCGCTCATATTCACGAACAAGGATACGCCGTTGTAGCAGAAAGTCCAGGCAGGATCTTCGATATCGGTCGGAATTTCCGGCGGCCACGGTCTCGGATCGTGCTCGTGCAGATACTCAAGGATCTTCCACCCCTGAAGGTGGTAGTCGTCAAGCGTCGCGTGGGGCGAAAACGGTTTGAAGACAACGAACATGATAGTAGCCAGCGCTTCCCAGCCCGATGCGCTTCCGACGATTCCGAGATACTCGGTCGTGTGCCGTGCGATCTGTTCAAGCGACTCGGAAGAATCAGCCGAGTCACAGAAGAGGAATCGCTGTCCGCCCGAGTCAAACGCCTTGGCCGCAAAGTAGCAGGGGAAATCGGGGCGACTGGCAATCTCTCTGATTTGCTGATAGCTTTTGTACTGCCAGGTGTCGATCAAATTGGCCGAGGCGCCATCTGATCTGAGCTGCTCCAACTGCTGGGTACTCCAAAGCCGATCGGAAAAGCTCATCGGGGTCGAACTGACAGCCGGGTCGGATTGGGGTGCTCCCGGCGATAGATGTGTTTTTGGCGGTGTTGTCATAGACAGATTATCGGCTTACTTAAGGCGTCGATGAGTCGTGTGCAAATGAATATTCTAAGTTTGACGCCTCTTCGATTTGCGCGGTTGATTGACCCGTGTGCAAGTATTGAACAGGTATATTTCCCGTCCTAAGATATGTGGCTGATTTGACAATTGAAACCCCGATTTCGTCACTGTACCTTGAACCGCAGATCAGGGAGGATGAATGGTCACGAGTTTCGGTAGAAAATTGATTTTGGCAGCGGTTACCGCTGTCTCAATCTGGGCTTCGGGTGGAATTTTCGCGCCGGCGATGGCCGGGTCAACCGCGCCCGTACCGAAGCTTTTGTGGACATACGCCACCGCCGCGCCGATCAATTCCTCGCCTGTTGTTGCGGATGAGTTCTGCTATTTCGGTGGCTTCGACCGCCTCTTCCGCTGCGTTCGAATCGACGATGGCAAACTTGTCTGGCAATTTCGCACCGAGGGGGAGATTCGCTCGACCGCCGCGATTTCTGGCGACGTACTCGTATTTGTCAGCGGCGATGACAACGTCTATTGCCTCAGCAGGTCCGACGGTTCGCTTCGCTGGAAGTTCGCCACCAAAGGCGAGCACAGGCAGGATTTTGCCGATTACTATCAGTCATCGCCGGTCATCGTCGACGGACAGGTGTATGTCGGCTCCGGCGACGGAAACATCTATTGTCTGAATCTTTCCGATGGATTGAAAAAGTGGAGCTATCAGACCGACGGCGTCGTTCACGCTCGACCCGCTATCGACAGCGGCCGACTGTTTGTCGGGTCATTTGACGGATATTTCTATGCCCTGACCACCGCTACCGGCGAACTGCTCTGGAAATTCAAATCAATCGGGCAGCAATGGTTTCCCAAAGGCGAATTCTCCGGCTCGCCGGTAGTCGCCAAAGGGCTGGTGATTGTGGGATCCCGCGACTACAATCTCTACGCCTTCGAT
>CAYVWS010000101.1:0-9584 GCA_964455535.1 uncultured Ignavibacteriales bacterium
TGACAGGGGGCAGTCGGCGTGAACGAGATATACAGGTAGTCGATCAGGGCCGACAGATCGGAGATATCGATCCCGCTGGCGCCGTCGGTGTTGGCCTCAGCTTCGCAGCAGAGCGGCAGGAAGCTGATATACAGGTAATCGATCAGCGCCGAGAGATCGGCGATATCAATATTATCGCCCGGGTCGCAATCGACATTGCCGGCGACACCGGAACAGCACCCGACCGGGTTGATCTCGGACAGGATTGAGGCCAGCCCGCTGGTTCCCGAGGTCGAATAAAGAAATGCCATGCGATAGTGCGCGGTGTCGGTCGGGCCAAGGATCTTTTGTCCGAGGGTGAGTAGACTCGACCAATCGTCCTGTGCTCCGCTGCTCACGTTGGTAACCGCCGCGAGTTCTTTGTAGGCCTCGCCCTTTGTATACCCGTTGTAGATCAAACTCGGGTTGTTGATCGCGCGGAGATTCCGCGGCGTGCCATCAAGTTGGACAAGACCGCAGGCAATGGTGTTGGCGGCATCGGATTCGTAGATCATTTTATTGGCGACATCCAGACCAACGAGATTGCTGGCCGAGGCATTGATGTCCCAGTCACACTGGACACCGACAGTGATTGTTGTGGTCGGATCGCACGGATTAGTCAGCCAGTAGTCCACCGCCATGTACTTGCATCCGGGCACATTGGTCGGTTCCACCTGATACCGCACTTTGCCATAAATGCGGCCGTCGCCGGTGACAAACCGGACTGTCGCAAGACTGTCACCGCTCAGTGAAATAGAGCGGACGAACGTATCAACCGACGCAAAATTGGTCGGGTCGTACAGATGCCAGTAGACCGTTGTGTCGCTGCCGGAGACCCGCCCGATCATGAGTGATCCGGCAAAGAGCGTGTTATTCGCCGCGACAGAAAACGACCGAACGCCGGGATCGGTGTACAGGCCCGCCGTTAAGCAGGATGATTTCATGCTGGTTGTGTCAAGCGGCGCGGCGACATATCCGATACTCGCAGCGACCGGCACCCGCAAGACCGGGGCGGCGGCCGATGAAGTGTAGACTATGACGGTATCATAGATATTACCCAGATCGCACATCGTGGCCGACGTTGCATCGGCGCGAATTGTAAACGTAGTATTCGATCCCGCAGCGATAGCAACCGGAGTGGAACCGAGAATTGTCAGTTTGTTCTGCGCTGTCTTGATCGAGTCGACCACTATTCCAACCGAGCGTCGATTTTCGACGAGCAGGGTCGAGTCGGCCAGTTGCCCGATCTGCAATGGAAGCGCAGGGATGACATCGGGTCGCACGAAGACCAACCCGAATCCGACCGAGTCAAGCGCCATTGTTATCGCGGCCAATTCGGGACTTGGGTTGCCGTAGAGATCTTCGGCCGACTGGCAGAGCATATCGGCCCAGAACTGAAATGAAGTGGCCGGAGTCATATAGGTGGTGAGATTGCGATACCAGATCAGTTCGGCTTTGTTGCGCCCGATCGCCGTCGACGCGATATATCCGGCCCGATTCGGAATCCCGGAGTTGATATGCACGCCGCCATTGTCCGTCGTTGTCACTACATACTCGCTCAAGTGAGCCGGCTGATATCCGAACGGATAACGCGAGGGATTCGGCCCGAGATGCGGATTTTGCATATTGCGCAGATACCCGGGTGAGCTGATCCGAATATTGTCGCCAATGAGCCAATTGGTGCGGTCGATCATGTTTCCGAAGAAGTCAGACATCGACTCATTGAGCGCCCCCGGCTCATTTTGATAAATGAGGTTGGCGGTTTTTTCAGTGACACCGTGGGTTAATTCGTGACCGACTACATCAGGGTCGCCGGAGAACGGCCTGTAATTGACGCCGTCGCCGTCGGCGAAATTGATCGACGAACCGTTCCAATAGGCGTTGTTGATATAGACTGAATCGTGAACATTGGCGACAATCGTCATGCCCGCATTGTCCAGACTATTGCGTCCAAAGGTCGTCATGTAGTAGTCGTAGGTCTTGTCGCAAAAGTAGTGAGCGGACACGGCGGTGCGGAAATTGGTGTTGTCGTTGAAGACATTATCGTTGTTGGGATCGGTGACGATTCCGCCGCCTTTGAAGAGATTCCAGTAGGTGACAATCACGCCCTGAAGGTTGCCGATCGGCGGCACATACATCGGCTGGGTAGCGTCGATCATTTGATAGGTCGACCCGATCTGATAAGTGTTGAGCGGGAAGTTGTTGGCATTGACATCGATGCCCGAGCCGACGGTCGGACCGTCGAAATGAATGTCACTGTATTGATTCAAAACCGCGCCGGTCTTGGCGTCGACAAAGACGCGATATCGAATCCCGCCGGTGTTGGTGCCGTAGATCGTGACCAACCAAGCCAGCTTGGGCTGACCCTTATCCGGATAAATCAGAAGTTCGCTCTCCTGTCGCGTCGCGTAGTTTCCGATTTCGGCTTTGGCGGCGTCCAGTGCGGTAAGTTCAGCCGATGACGAATTGACCGACGCGGCAATTGAAATATCCGGCGACGCGATCGTTTGTCCCGCTACCATATATATGTCGTCGTTGGCGGCGAAGTGGACAATCTTCTGGCATCCCCAGACTTTCAGACCTTCGTACATCTGGTCGAAGCGCAAATGACTTGATCCGAGCTGATCGGTTTCCTGTCGAAGCAAGCGCAATTCGGTCTGAGGGTCTTTCAGGGCGAAGAGGTCAGGTCGCGACGCAATGAAGTCGGCGGCCTGAATTTCGCGCCGCAGGCTTTTGTTCATCGCAAATCGACCGGTCACCATCTCAGCCGTTTTGTTAACCGGATCGGAAACGACCCGCGTAGTGTTGGAGGCGGCAGCGGAACGATTGGGCGACTGCGGGCCGGATGCGGCCACAATTATAGAGGCGTTGGATACTACAGCCGTTAAGGCCGCGATGAGAAAGATTCGCATGTCAGGTGTCCTTTCACCAGCGTAGGAACTTGTTGTCGGCCTTTGGGCGGTGAAGAGTCCAAGGCGGTTCTGACTAAAGATACCGTAACTTGTTGTAATGTCAAGGGGTAAGGCCAGTCGTGGAGGCTTCTGAGAAACGATCGCAACTGCATAGACATCAATTCAAAAATCTGGACTAACTCTGTCCTTACTCTAACTCATGGTTGATGTAACAGAAAACTAACATTCAACTCATGTTCGCGAAACGCATCTCCAACAGTTTCTCGGTTCGTTAGAAGTGTGTGAACAGACTGTCAAAGGTCTAACAGGAAGGAAGAACATGATGAAGAAGATGGTGGTCGTAGCGGCAGTGGTGTGCCTCTTCGGCTCGCGCGGGTCGGCCCAGACGGCCGAGGATTCGCTTAAGGAACAGGTGCAGGCGATGAGCGATCGTCTTGACGGCGCCGCAGAAAATCTTAACACGCTTAATACCGATGTCTCACAATTGAAGTGGTTCAAGATTTCCGGTTACATTCAGGCGCGTTATGAGTACAATGATTCGTCGCAGTACAAGACATTACTCGATGACTACAGCAAGAACTACAACGCAAATAACTTTTACATCCGTCGCGGCCGATTGAAAGTATCGATGCAGCCGGGTCAGTCCAGCAAGTTTGTCTTCTATCTCGACGGGTCGAAGAACACCGTTTCCCTCAAAGAAGCGTATGTCGATTTGTACAAACGGGTGAAGCAGCACAGTTTCACATTCACAGCCGGACAGTTCAATTATCCGTTCGGATACGAGATCGAGTACTCGTCATCGAAGCGCGACTTTCCAGAGCGTTCGCTGGCCGAGAACAAATTGTTCAAAGGTGAGCGTGACCGCGGTTTGAACTTCATGTGGGTTGCGCCGAAATATGTCCGCTTCAATGTCGGATTGGTGCAGGGGTACGGGATAGAAGGCGACGGCAAGAGCGCGCCGTCGTGGTATGATCCGTCGAAAGCCAAAGATGTTATCGCGCGCGGGAAGGTATCACTGGGCTCGCTCGACTTCGGCCTCTCCGGATATTGGGGGAAGACTTCGATCCCCGGAACCTCGGCCGTCGCCGCTAAGCCGGGGACCAGCACCTGGTATGACGCCAACGGAGATTTCGTGATGGATTCCAGCGAAGTAACGACTACCGCTCCGGTCGCGGCGGTAGCGGCCAAGTCAGGATTTGAGAAGAGTAAGACGCGTTACGGAATCGACGCGCAGTATTATCTCGACGTTCTTCCGGTAGGCGGCACCGGCATTCGCGCCGAAGCGTATTTCGCAAAAGATCCCAACAAGAGCATAACGACCGATTCGTTGGCCAGAGAAACCGGCTGGTATTTCTGGGTGTCGCAGAATCTCGGAAAGAAGTTTGCTGCCGCGTTCCGCTACGATTACTGGGATCCACACAAATATGCAAATGATGATGCGACCGGCACGCTTTCCGTGGCCGCCCACTACTACTGGGACAACAATGTGCGCATCACGGCGGCGTACGATATGCCGCATCTTCTCAAAGGGAAGAGCACGTTTTCATCGAGTGACAAGGACCTGAAGGACAACCGGTTCACCCTGCAATTTCAGTTCGTGATATAGAACAGGCACAAAGGAGAAAGAGATATGCGAAAACTCAGTCGAATCTGGAAAGCCGCGGCCATCGCCGCTCTGGTGATGAGCGCTCTCATCGCGGTGCCGGTGTTGTTCGCCGGACAGGCGATCACCATCAAGGGCTCGGACACGCTCCTCCAGTTGGGACAGCGGTGGGCGGAAGTCTTCATGTCGAAAAATGCCGGCACGGTCATTCAGGTGACCGGCGGTGGATCGGGCGTCGGGCTGGCGGCGCTGATCAACGGCTCGACCGATATCTGCGAATCGTCGCGTCCAATCAAGCAGAGCGAAATCGACAAACTCAAAGAGCGTTTCAATTCGCCGGGGATCGAAATTCCGGTGGCGCGCGACGGATTGTCGGTCTATCTCAACGATGCCAATGCGGTCAAGGAGTTGACGATGGAGCAGTTGAAAGGAATCTACGTCGGCGAAATCACCAACTGGAAAGATGTCGGCGGTGACGATGCGCGGATCATCATGTATGGTCGCGAAAATTCCTCCGGTACTTATGCGTTTTTCAAAGAACATGTGCTCGAGGGTGAAGACTTTGCGGCCCAGACGCAGACTCTTCCCGGCACGGCCGCGGTGGTGAATGCGGTTGCCAAAGACAAGAACGGTATCGGCTACGGCGGCGCGGCATATGGAAAAGGCATCAAGTTCTGCGCGATGAAAAAAGATGCCGAATCACCGGCGCTCGAACCGACCCTTGAAAATGTGAAGTCCGGACAGTATGCGCTGGCTCGCTACCTCTACTGGTATCTTCGCAACAAGCCGACCGGCGATATGAAGAAGCTGGTCGAGTTCGTGCAATCCGAAGAAGGCCAGAAGATCGTCAGCGAAGTCGGATACTTCCCGGTTAAGTAAGTTCCCTCGTGTTTATCATACGGTGCGTGGCGGCCAGAAATGTTCGCCACGCACGTTTTTTGTCAAGTTCCTCGCTCGACAAGTGCGGGTGGGCCGAGGATGCGGCGCATCAAGCCCTCCAGAAATACTTTTTGGCTCGAACGGTTCTTAATGATAGCCAAGTAGAGCTTTGCGCGCAGGACAAGCATTAGACCAAGTAAAGAATTCGTTGCGACCAGATATTCCAGCGATGATTCTTTCAGCCAGCGATTTACCGCGCCGATTGAGGCAGGCCCGATGACGCCGTCGACATTGAGAAACAGAAGCGGCGGGGCAGTGAGATAATTCATTGATTGCTGCAGAAGTGTTACGGCCGGCGGAATACCGTGATTGACGGCGGCGTCGAAGAGTTCATTGGCGATCGCCTGCGAGTAAATTTCTCCGGCGAGAATTTTGTCCCAGAATTCAGTACGGTAGAATTCAGCAATCAATGATTGAAGAAGTGGGTTTGCTTCCAGCGATTTTGGAAAGTCGGATTGTTTCTTGGCAGCGTCAATGATCGGCCAACCCTTCCAAGAGGGGTGAGAGTTACGGGCGACGCCGCGATAGGTCTCGCCGCCGGAGTCATTTGGAATGTTTGCGTAGCCGCCCTCGAATTGGAGCGTGCGAGACAGCGCGATTTCGAAATCGGCCATGGGGTTGCCTCCTTTTGTCATTCCCGCTTAACCAAGAGTCTATCATCTACCGGAAGTCCTCGTGAAATGAGAGTAGGGCGAGTTTGTAGCAAAACTGTAATCCTTGAAGGCAACCTCCGAAACTGTTAGTGTGGGGAAAGAAGTAGACGATCTTGAGTGTTCTGCGTCTATGAGGTAACGGGAGTTATCAAGGAGGAGTCGTGAAAACCGGTGTGGGAGCGACTTTCGGAATCGTTGCGTGTCTGTTCATTGCCGCAGCGGGACGAGGTGAGGGGACTGTTTCAAAAGAAGTTCTGAAGATTGTTCAGAAACTCGAGGCACAGGATAGAATAGTTGTTTATGAGGGGGGCGAATACTGGGTTCCAGAGTATCGCAAGCTCATCGACAAATTGCAGTCAATCGCAACCGTTGAAGAATTGCAGGTCCTATCTCATCACACTAATCCCGTGGTAAGGTTCGAGGCATGTCGGGCACTGACACGCCTTGGCACAACGAACATCCTTGCCCTTGCTGTTTCTCATCTGGATGACACACAGCTGGTTCGCTCTCAGTACGGTTGTACCGGCCGTCGAGAGGCATTTGCCGATGCCCTGATTGGGTGGGTATCCAATCCTAATCTGGGTGTCGACAATACGCCGGATCGCGGGCTCAGTGAGATTGAACAGCGGAAACTCGACAGTCTTGTTTTGTATTCGAAGAACGCCTTGGACGCGAGGTACCACGCTTTGGAGAGAGTCGGTGCCAACCCCGCACACTACCGACGAATACGAGAGATGGCTGTGGCCGATCAATATGGGCCTGCGCTTGTCGCTTTGGCCAGGTTCCGAAACGAGGCGGACACGCAGATAATCAGTAACTTTGAGTCGGTCACTTCCACCGGCATCCCGTGGAAAGACAAGCCCAGTTATTATCGCCTTTTGGCCATCCAAGAATTTCCACACCCGAGTTTCTTCCCTCAACTCGAAGCGCGCCAGCGTCAGGCGATGGACTCGCCTGGACAGTCTGGGGTTTCGCGTGAAGAATTTCAGACGGTCGCAAGTTATAGGAATGAAGAAGCCGGCCAGTTGCTCGCACTTGCTTGCGCCCGTCCGCTGGACGAGCTGCGTCACTCGAACGCGGAACGGGTCTACGAGGCGATGAGGATGTTCATGTGTCCCGAGTACGATAGTCTGTTGTTTGAAATTTGGGACAAGCATCAGATTATTACTGCCGATGTGTTCGCCCACCTGACAACGGTTGACAGCGCTCGTGCGCTAAAGCTCGCCGAAGTATCGATCAGGCATGCGCTCAATCTGTACTACTCAAATGCCCATCATCCGGAGTTTGATGCCACGGTGGACGTTCTGTCCGCCATGTTGGCCTACTCAATTGCGAGAGATCGAAACCAAACTATCCAGACAATTGCCCAGAACCTGTCGACAGCAAATGTCTTCATCTTCCCTCCGTTTGCCCGTCTTGCCCGACAAGAACAAGACACGTCATTCCTGCGACCTCTCCTGAATCGGATGAGATTTGATGGGAATCCGCACATCTATCTGAAGGCAGCGGAGACACTTTTGAGCTACGGGGACTCGGTGATTGATCAGCGACTGCTGACTGCGATCAAAGTCAACGACAGTGTCAAGGCCGGATGGGGGAGAGATTCGCTAAAGATTCTCCTGCGAAAAAGCGGGCTTCGATAGCGAGGTCTGCCCAACCCACTGTTCGGGGCGAATTGTGACTCGTTTACACCGTTCGGCACGAAGATGTCGGGTAGTCGGTCCGCCGTGGGCGGACGCCAACCCGACCTACAAGTCCTTCAAAAGTTTGTTGGAGGCGTGGGCGGAGAGCGACGTTTCGAATTGTGTGAGCATGTCGGACAAATTGTCAATTTCAGTCGACGGGGCGGCGGGGAGAGAGTCGGAGCCGAGCGCTTCAATCGATTCGATCACGGTTTGCACGGTCAGGGTGTTGATGTCGCGGGCGGGTTGGTAGCCGGGGTCGGCGTTTTCCGATGGCACGACACGCGCGAAAATGCCGGCCTCGACAAAGTCATTGCAGAGACGCTGGACAAGTCCAAACGGCATGCCGGTTTGTTTGGCGAGTTGATGAGTCGACGGCGCGGGTTGGTTGGCGACAAAAGATCTGACGACATTGCGCGCAATCAGAAGTGACAATAAGCGGCGGGCACGAGTGGAGAGACGATAGTTCTCGACCGTGTAATCAAACGTATCGACGTTCTGCACCGCATACGCCAACTCCGCGCCCAGCAGAACAATAAACCAACTGAGCTGGAGCCAGATGAGCAAAAGTGGGAGGGCGGCGAAAGAACCGTAGACAGCGTTATAGCGCGACACCCCGATTTGCAGGTGAACGTAGCCGACCTGCATCAGTTGGAAGGCGGCGCCGGCGACCAGTCCGCCGATGAGGGCTGGTTTGATGCGGACGCGAGTGTTGGGCATGACAATGTATAGAAATGCGAACATGACCATGACCAACAAAAGCGAAGTGGTCTTCAGTCCGAACAGCAAAGCCGGCGAAAGAGCGTTGACGACCTCGAGTTTTTCGGAGTAGTCGGCAATCTGGGTCGTGATAAAGATGGTCAGCGAGCCGGAGATAATAAGGGTAAGCGGGCAGAGGAGGACGATGGCGAAATAATCCGCAAATTTGCGGAAAAGCGAACGCCCGCGCGGAATTTTCCAGATGTCGTTGAATGATGCCTCAATACTCCCGAGCACTTTGATTACCGACCAAAATAAGAGCGCGACGCCGATCCCGGCCACCCAGCCCTTTTTGGTTTGCGCCAGTGCCGCAGACGAGAAGTTAAAGATCGTTTCGAGGGCTTCTTTGTGCTCGGGAAATTTCTCGATCAATTGCGCCTGGAGAGTTCCCTCGAAATTAAAGCCACGGGCGATACCGAGCAAGATCGCAAAGACCGGCACTGATGAGAGAATCGAATAAAATGTCAACGCCGAAGCGCGCAGGGAGAGATTGTCTTCGCGAAAGCCGCGCCAGGCCAGATAGAGCACGCGCAGTTGCCGCAGCCCGAACGCGCGGCCGCGCGTGACGCTGTCAAGCGGAATACGCCACATGTCGTGGGTAACAAAGCGGATGATGCGGTTGGCCAGGGCAGTCATGAGGATAATATCGGCGAGTTGCGACGCTCAATCAAGTCGCCACCGTTCAAATATTGCGTTCATTGTCCATTGTGAGTATGTTTCCTCAGGTGAGGACGACGGGATACGTTGATAATTGGCTGTGACGGAGGTGTTATGGTGGCGGAGATAATCACCCCTCGATTTTCCAAATCTGTCACATTCTCGATACGTACGCTCCCCAATTATCTCTGGTATATGCTGGCAGTAGGTCGGATTGGGTACAATTCGGAATATGCAGATAACTGGCGTCATGCGGTCAATGCAGATGACCTGCAGTTGCTAGTCTCACACAAGTCACTGCTCAGTTTCGGTGAAGGGAGTGGGGGAGAACTGGCGGGGTTCTTTGCAATGCTGCCGGCGT
>CAYVWS010000102.1:0-9548 GCA_964455535.1 uncultured Ignavibacteriales bacterium
CATAGTCTACAGCCAAAAGTGTTTGCGGTTCCGGAATTCCGGTCATTGTGCCGCCGGCGAAACGAGCGCTGGTGATTCCCGGTATGGGCGAGCGAAATCTCGCTTCGACTATTGCCTGGTATCTTCCGAAGCAAAAATCACTTTTCATTATATCCGGTGTGCTCCAGTCGCCCCGAAGCTGTGTGATCAGGTAGGTCGGCGAAAAGTCGATGCGGTCGCCCTTCTGTGTCTTGATCCGCTTTCGTGAATCATAAGTGAGTGTCGCGAAAGTCGCCCGCATATTCCCGGCGCGAACTGACGGATTGTCGCGAGGCGTCAGCGCATTGCGGAAGATGCTGAACTTTGTGCTCACTGCCTGCGAGCTCTGCTTGGTAACTTTTAGTCCGCCGCCAACGCGCACATGATTGACCGGCTTCACCTCGGCCCAAAAAGTCCCGCCCCGCTCGCGGTAGTAATCGAGCGGATCGAACTTGCCCCAAAGCGCTTGAGCCGTCGTACTCAATTCCGGCGTTGTGATAAGACTGGGATGCTTTACAATCTGATCATACCCCCGCACGCCAACCTTTAGCTTGTCACCCGGAATTGTGTACACCAGTCCGAGACTACCCTGCCAGCGTTTAGCCGAGAAGGCATACCCGCCGGATAGCGGCAGCGACCATCGACCGACTTTCGGATTGTCGGCAAGCCCAAGGTACGGCCCCTCCACTCGGTTGAAGCGAAAAAAGTCGTCGGCACCGAATGTTGTGATCAGAAGCGCCAGCGGAATAATCTTGGCCGCCTGCTTAAGGATTGGCTTGGGGGCATGCTCGATCGAATCGATCGTGCGATAGGCAACCTGCTCTTCATGCGACAGCGGGATGACATGTTCGGTCTGCCAGACGGTCGAATCGGTCTTGTCGACCTCGGGTGCAACCTCCATCACATACTCGCCGAATGTCCCCTTGGGCGACCCCTGATCAAAGACATAATCGGACAACGAGGCCAGCGCCAAGAAAGACATATCATTGGGAATGCCGGGGAACGGCACCTTGAATTTGACATCACCCGAGAATCGAATCTCAACCGGCATCCATATTTCGGGTGTCAACGGCGCGAGCCGCTGAACATAGCGCGGATTAAGAAGAAAGCCGAAATCCGCCGCTTGATTGAAGCCGACATCGACTGAAACGACATCGAAACTCGAATCGGCAATTTGTATCTCCCCTGCAAACAGCGGCGTGACCTGGCTTTTCGGCTCAAGCTCCAGCACAAAGACCGGCCGATTGTCGATCAGAATCGTATCGAGCAAGTAGTAGGTGTAGTGATCGAGAGCATCGGTTGCCGTCGGCGACGGGATCGAATATCGGCCCAGCACAATCCGGTTGCGATTGAAATTCAATACCTGGCCGACAGAGAACATGTTGTCGTCGGCTTTCATGTTCGCCGACTGGCGACGCGCGGTCATGATCTCTTTGTATTTGTCAGGTTGTTCCCAGAAACAGGTAGTCTTGGTCTCGGTGATCAGAAACAAAGTACTATCGGGTTTTTTGTTATTGTGCACATTGAGACGCGAGTATGCCTCGCACCGGTAGTCGTGAATGCGCGCGAGAATGTCTTTCTTTCGCCTGATCGCCTGCCTGATGATCTCCTGCGCCGGATCGTACATGCGGGGGTGAACTACCTGCGAAGAAAACTCGATCGGCGACGATGTGAGCACAAATTCGACGTTCAGTGTAGTATCGTTGCCTGACACCGCAATAGAATCTGAATAGTAACCGACATGCGAGACTTTGATCGTGTACGATCCGTCGTTGAGCACGAGCCGAAATCGGCCGTCGTCGTTGGCGAGCGTGGTGGTCGAGCTGTTCAGGACGCGCACGGTCGCCTGATTGAGGGGCGTCCGACGTGAAGAATCAATAATCGAACCTTCGATCGTCAGCTTGGCCGACACGGAAGCAGCCGCAAGAATCAAGAATCCCGACACAAATAGACACCACATCCCCTTCTCACGCATTATTCTGAAATCCTTTCGTAGAAGTTAGAGCCAATAGAGCATCAGGTAGACCACTACCCCGCTGACCGAAACAAACATCCAAACCGGCCAGAGCCATTTGGTTATACGGGTGTGACGATCAAACTGTTGCTTGATCGCAAAATATACAGCCGCCAGGATGAATGGTACCATCGCCGCTGCAAGAATTACGTGAGGAATAAGTATGACAAAGTACAAAACTCTGGTCCAATTGTGGTACGGATAGGGCACCGACCCGGCCTGATAGTGATAAATGAGATAGCTTATCAGGAAAAGCGCCGATGACACCAGCGCCGCCCACATGAATTTCTGATGCCCCTCGCGATTCCGCTTTTTGATCTGGTTGTATCCGAACAACAGCAGAAACGCGCTCAAAAGATTGAGCAGGGCATTGAGAGTTGCCTGCAACGGGACGTTCATTCCATCTCTCCGGCAAGGGTGGCGACATCGCGACGCAATTTGTCGAGCGCCGATTGGTCGTCGTAGTCGTAGTACGCGCGGATTTTACCGGCGGCGTCGACCAACACAAACTTAGTCGAGTGCATCCCCGGCAGATCGTCGGAAACTTTGAAACCGTCGGCGCACAGCTTGCGAACTTCGGCGGCTTCTCCCCTCACAAAGAACCAGCGATTGTCGGTGACACCGTGCGTTGCCGCATATTCGCGCAATCGCGGAAGGGAATCGACTTCGGGATCGACGCTGATCGATACCAATCTGACTTTGTCTGAGTGCGCGAACTCTTTGTAGAACTCTTCGAACCGCACCACCATGACCGGGCAGGGGCCGTGGCAACTGGTGAAGAAGAAATCGACAATTGAAATTTTCCCCTTCATCTGCTCCGATCCGTAAGATGCGCCGTTTTGATCGACGAAGGTAAACTCGGGCAGATCATACAACACCGGAACTTCCCGCGATTTCTCCGCCGCGCTGATTACACCCTGTGCGCCGACTCCCAAAAGCACAACCGCAATCGCCACCAACCCTATCACCATGCGAACACGCGATGACGACTGCACCAGTTGCTCGCTGGTCTTGCCGAGCGCCGATATGAGTACAAGCGCGATGCCGATATAGAGCGACGCTCCCCACAAATGAAACAACTGCAAAAGTGCGGTTAGCCCCGATACCATAAATGCAATGCCAAATACGATTTGAAAAACGACGAGGACAATCATTGCCCACAGGCACCATCGGACAAGCAACGTCGGTCGCTCGCTCAGTTTGAAAATACTATATGCGACCCAGATTGTCGCCGCAAAGACGAGCACTCCGACTGTCATATGCAGATGATAAACCGCGCCCACCTGCCCCAGCCACTTGATGCTTGACCAGAGCGGAAACTGACCGGCCGCCACCTCTGCGCCACTTCGGACTTCGGTTCCGAGAATGACCTGCACAATCGCCAGAAGCCACAATCCCAGAACCCAGCGCGATGCCTTCGGCGGATACGCGGTCTTGGTGTCGGCGGACGAAGACCGCGCCAGATAGTAGGCCTCAAGCGTCGCATAGATGAGCAAACTCGCTATCACGAGCGCCAGCACCATATGCAAAGTTATCATGATTGGCTTCAGTTCTGTCGAAACGACAACCGATCCAAGCCAACCCTGAAATGCAACCAACACCGCCGATCCGAGCGTACTATACAAAATTCGCTTGTTCGAGCGGTGATGCACCAGCGCCAGAATCGCCGCGCCGACAATCAGAAACCCAAGCGCCATGCCCATCAGGCGATTGCCGTATTCGATCCACGCCAGCGTGACATTGAAAGATCCGGGATCGATTCCCGCCGGAATATCATTGACCGACAGCGGCGGGATCCACCGCCCAAAACACTTCGGCCAATCCGGACATCCGAGTCCTGCTCCGGCGACACGAACCAGTCCCCCGACAAAGATCAGGATAAATGTTGCGATAGTCGAGACAAACGCCAGACGGCGATAGGCGAGCATTGCGATAACCTCCGTCGCCGCCGACCGAATCCATATCAGTCAGCGCGACAGCGGCAACATATGCCGCAGAGATAGACCGGGCAACCGGTTATTTGTGGGATTCTGCCGTCGCGGAATCGACGACGTGCGTTGCGGCCTTAGATGTATCCGCCGGCGCCATCTTGTGTTCGCCGCCTTCACCGCCGGCATGAGCCGGCGCACTCTTGTACGGTACCTGCTTGTCGATCGATCCGCGGCCGAACTCGTCGCGCGCCATCGTATCGAGCATGGTGAATACAATAAAAACCGCCAAGAAGGCAATCGAGATGAGAAACGCGAACAGGTAGAGCTTATTGTCATACTTGAGATGCATGAAAAACATCAGTACGAGCGTCGCCTTGACCGCCGCCACCGCCATCGCGACAATCAAATTCCATTCGCCGAAATGAAACTGCGCGACCGCGACTGTCACAAAAGTCAAAACCAGTAGAGCACTGCCGACCATCAGGTAGGTCGACAGCGGAAGAACATGCGGTTTGCTGTGATCGCTCATACGTTCCTCCTATCCGATCAAATAGAACAGCGGGAACAGGAAAATCCAGATCAGATCGACTAAGTGCCAGTAGAGTCCCGTCATCTCCACCGGCGTGTAATACTCGGAATTAAATTCATTCGCTTTGATCCGCTTAAGCAGCCACAACATCACGACAATCCCGCACAACACGTGGAATCCGTGAAGCCCGGTCATCATGAAATAGACCGAGAAAAAGACGTGCGGGTTGGTCCCCTCGAGTCCCTGATAAGTGTAGTATTTCCCCGGAAGTTGCCCCAGGTGAAACTTGTGCGAGTATTCGAAATATTTGATAACCATGAAGACGCACGCCAGCGCGATCGTCGTCCAGATAAACCAGATCGCCTGCTTCTTCTGATTCAGCTGCAAACTCCGGATCGCCAGCGCCATCGTGACCGAGCTGGTAATGAGCACCACCGTATTGGTTCCGCCCAGCCAGACATTCAGTAATTGATGGGCGTTGGAAAACATCTCGGGGTGCCAGG
Source organism: uncultured Ignavibacteriales bacterium (assembly GCA_964455535.1). Lineage (GTDB taxonomy): Bacteria > Zixibacteria > MSB-5A5 > GN15 > FEB-12 > JACRAV01. Next base: position 4,996 of record CAYVWS010000102.1, read on the forward strand.
CGCGGTAGATCGAATAGGCGCAGAATAAGCCGCCGAAGAGCAACACTTCGGTCAGCAGAAAGAGCCACATGCCTAGCTTGGCTGACTCGCGCTGCTGTTCCATATCGGCAAAATGATGCTGGAGCGGCGAGGTCTGAGCGTGGTGATCGTGTGACGACATATCTTACCCTCGCGCCTCCGGTTCGACATGGACAGAGTCGTAGTCATAGGGGCCGTGCGTGACGACCGGATCGTGATCGAAATTGGCGGTCGGCGGCGGTGAACTGGTCTGCCACTCAAGTGTGAGCCCTCCCCACGGATTCGCCGGCGCCGGTTTGCCCTTAAACAGCGAATGGATCAGATAAACCGCCATGATCAAAAAGCCAAGTCCGAGCACGTAGGCGCCAACGGACGAAAATCCATGCAAACTGCTGAAGATCTCAGGATAGGTGTAGTATCGGCGCGGCATCCCCTGGGTTCCCATGATGAATTGGGTGAAGAAGGTCATGTTGAACCCGATGAATATGATGATGGCCGCAATCCGTCCCCAGAATTCGCTGTACATCTTGCCGAACATTTTGGGCCACCAATAGTGCAGGCCACCGAGCATCCCCATCACCGCGCCACCCATCATAACATAGTGGAAGTGCGCGACAACGAAGTACGTATCCTGCAGATGCACATCAACCGACAGCGCGCCCAAAAAGATTCCGGTCAATCCGCCAATCGTAAACAGGAACAAAAAGCTCATGGCATACAGCATCGGCGTCTCGAAACTGATCTGCCCTTTGTACATCGTGGTCAGCCAGTTGAATATTTTCACACCCGAAGGAATGCCGATAAAGAATGTCAGGAACGAAAAGACAATCGAGGCCAATTCCGACTGGCCGCTGGTGAACATGTGGTGTCCCCAGACCAAGAATCCGAGAAACGCAATGCCGAGCGAGGAAAACGCCACTGCCTTGTATCCGAAAATATTCCGATGCGAAAAAGTCGTAATCAGCTCCGAGATGATCGCCATTCCGGGCAAAATCATGATGTAAACCGCCGGATGCGAGTAAAACCAGAAGAAGTGCTGGAAGAGCACCGGATCGCCGCCCATCGCCGGGTCGAAAATGCCTATGCCGAAGACTCGTTCCAGCGTGAGCAGCACCAGCGTGATACCGATCACCGGCGTAGCCAGCACCTGAATAATGGCTGTGGCATACAGTCCCCAGATATACAGCGGCATTTTGAACCAGGTCATCCCAGGCGCGCGCAGCTTGTGCACGGTGACGATAAAATTCAATCCCGTAAAGATCGACGAGAATCCAAGAATAAACACACCCGCCGCAATCGAAATCACCGAAGTATCGGTAGTCGTGCTGTAGGGGGCGTAGAATGTCCAGCCGGTGTCGACGGCATTAGTCAGAATCGAGTAGATACTGAAAAGCGATCCGATCACATACAAGTACCACGACATCAGATTGAGGCGTGGAAACGCGACATCTTTCGCGCCGATCTGTATCGGCAGAATGAAATTGCCAAGCGCGGCCGGTATCGACGGAATAATAAACATGAAAATCATCACCGCGCCGTGCAGCGTGAACATCTTGTTGTACATCTCGGGTCCCATCAGATCGCGGCCCGGATGCAACAGCTCGGTGCGAATCAACAGCGCCATGATCCCGCCGACCAGGAACATGGTGGCGATCGATATCAGATACAGGACGCCGATTCGCTTATGATCAAGCGTGGTCAGCCAGGACTTTAGTCCCTTGGCCGCGTTGAGATAATTGGTCGCTGGTGCGGTTTGCATATCTTACTCCCTACTTCGCCAGCGTCTTGAGATATTCGATAATCGCATCGATATGGCGATCTTTGATCACACCCTGATAGGTCGGCATCACCGGCTGGAACCCGTTGACAACTTTGGCGCGCGGATCCAAAATCGATTCGCGAACATAATTTTCATCGGCCACCACTTTACTACCGTCGGCCAGCAAGACTTCGTGACCGAACACCCCCTTAAGTGTGGGACAGGTATTGGTGCTGCCGTCAACTGAGTGACAGGTGGCGCACCCCTTCTGCTTGATCAATTGCGCGCCCCAGTCGGCTAACGCCATTCCTTCCGGCGGCTTGTTCTGGGCGTCCTGCCATTTGACAAATTCGGAATCGGTGACCACCCGGACTTTCGCAATCATTTCCGAGTGACCCTTGCCGCAAAATTCGGCGCAATACAGATCAAATGTGCCGATCGCTACCGGTTCGAACCAAAGTTGTGTGTAGCGGTTAGGGAGCACATCCTGCTTTACCCGGAATCCCGGCACGAAGAAGCTGTGAATAACATCCTGCGACGACATGGTCAGTTTGACCGGTTTGCTGACCGGAACCACCAGTTCATTGACGCTGTTCGCGCCTTCCGGATAATCGAATGTCCAAAACCACTTTTGGGCTGTAACCTTGATTTCTACCGCGTTGCCCGGCATGGTATGCAATCTGACAAAATCTCTGGATCCCCAAATGAACACCACGACAATCGGGATGGCCGGAATGACCGACCAAAGGATTTCCATCGGCGTCGAGTGGGTGAAGTCTGAAGTCTTCGATACTTTGCCGCGGCGACGGTACCGTATTGCGAAAAATGTCATCGCCGTGACAACCAGCACGAACAGGATCACCGAACACCAATAGATGAAATAGAACAGCCCGTCGATATCCGGCGCCATTGTCGAGAATTTGCCGGGCATCCAGAAAGTTGCAGTGGTATCTATCGGATTCATGCGTTCCTTATCGCTGTGCGATTCTCGGCAAGTTGTCCGGCCGCAAGGCGGGCTTTCCGTTCACGCCGGAAAAGCAGAAAAATAAACCCGGCCAACAACAGCGCGGTGGTTCCGCCGCCGATCTTCATAACATTGACCGCTGCCAATACATACCCTTTGGCCGCCGGATCATAGTGATAGCAATACAACAGCAAGCGATCCAGAGTCGATCCTATCTTCCCTTGCGACGCTTCCAACAGGCCAAATTTCAAATCTTTGGTCGGAAATTCAATGCCGTACAGGTAGCGCGAGATCACGCCGTCTTCGGTCAAAATATATGTGGCCGCCGCATGGCCGTACTGCTTGGTCGATTGGTCATACACGTATTTGAATCCAACCGCATCGGCCAGCGCCTTTGATTGCGAAGCATCGCCGACTAAAAACGTCCAGTCGGCTTTTTCCTCGGCGCGATTCAGATATTTCAGATAGTTTTGCTTCTTGGCTGAAGCCAACTCGGGTGTTTCGCTTGGATTGATGCTCACGGTCAGCATCGTGAATTTATCACCCGGCACCCATTGCAGTCCGCGGACTCCGTCGGCCTCGGCGTTGAACACCAAATTGCACAGCATCGGGCACTCGTAGTAACCGAGCGACAAGAGCACCGGTTTGCCTTTGCCGAAATAGTCGCCAAGCTTCACCGACTTGCCCGACTCATCAGTGAAGACCAGCCCGAGCGGCACTTTCGAACCCAGATGCTCAGTGATGTCGATCTTCGCCAGATCGCCCGTCGGCTCGGTCACCTGTTGCGCGCACAGCGTCGACGCCGTCAAAAGCATCGCCACTATGGACCAACGAAGTCTGTTTTTCACCGCTTGCATCATACGTTCAGTTACAACAGGGCATCGACTCAAAAAGTTCGATGCGTGTCCATCCTATCTTGTTGTCCTCCCGCTGGATACGGGAGTATTTGCGTCTACTTTGTAGTGTTCGATTGTCAGCTCTATCGCCCGGTCGATCGGAATCTGATAGAATCCTTTGACCGTGTCGAGCACTTTGGTTGCCGCCAATTCGGCATCTTCGTGCGCATGCAGCTCCAGCAATTGCGGATTGTCCGGCTTCAAGCGAATCTCATACGCCGCCTGCTCGGCCTCCATGGTCACATACTGCTGCACGAACAAAACACTCACCACAATCAACACCGCGACCGCGGCGCTGATCCAGAGGATCATCGCGACATTGACATCCTTCTTCTCGTATCCGCCGGAACCGTGGCTGTGGGAATCGTGTGACATTTCTTTATGCGCCTACGAATTCTTGAAGTTCAGCGACTCGCCGAGTTTCGGGTCAGAAAGCGGCAGCACCGGGTTCTTGACAAACTTGCTCCAAAAGGCCCAGACAAAAATCCCGCCGATGCCGACCGTTGTCGCAATCTCGATCCACGAGAAATGCGCGCCGTCTTTGTTAAGGGTCGGAAAGGCCAGCCAGTAGTGATCGACCCAGTGCATGACCATAAAGTAGATGGCAATCCAGAAAAGAAGATTCGGGCTTCGCTTGACGCCGCGGAAAATCAGCACTACAAACGGCACGACGAAGTGGCCGAACAGAATCAGCATGCTGACCGCTTTCCACGAGCCAACCCAGCGATTGAGATACCAGATCGTCTCTTCGGGAATATTGGCATACCACTGCAGGAAGTACTGCGAGAATCCGATGTACGTCCAGAAAATCATGAAGGCAAACATCAGCTTGCCGATGTCGTGGTAGTGCTCGACCGTTATCTCGTTTTTGAGAATTCCGTTTTTCTGCAGACGCGAAACAATAATGGCGATAACC
>CAYVWS010000103.1:0-9522 GCA_964455535.1 uncultured Ignavibacteriales bacterium
GAAAAAGTGAATGCCAATATTGGTGGCCAGACCGCCGGAGCGCTCGACGTTGCCTTTCCACGAGACGAGGTACCAAAGCCCGCGGGAGGTAATGTATGTCAGAACTACTTCATGCTTCTTGCCTGACTTGTCGGCGAGCAGCTTTTCGCGCAGGGCGATAAGAGCGGGATGAACTCTGAGCTGCAAGATCGTAAAGACACGCTTTCCGGATTCCCCTTCGAGCTCGTGGAGGGCGTCGATATTCCATGGGTTAAGCACCAGTGGTTTTTCGCAAATGGCGTCGGCGCCGATGCGGAGCGCGAACCTGACATGAGCGTCGTGGAGATAGTTGGGCGAACAGATCGTAAGGTAGTGCACCCGGGCATCGTCACCCTGACGGCGCAGTTTTTCGCAGTGGCGGTCGAAGCGCTCAAATTCGGTGAAGAACTTCACTTCTGTAAAGTACGAATCGAGAACCCCCACCGAATCGCTCGGGTCGCAGGCGGCCAGAAGGCGATTGCCGGTGTCTTTGATAGCGCGTAGGTGGCGGGGGGCGATATAGCCGCCAACCCCGGTTATTGCAAAGTTCTTAGACGAGGGTGTACTCATGTTTAGTTCTACTATCGGTATGCGTCATCGGGTGCTTCATATATGAATTCGACTGTAATGTACGCACCTCCGCCGACCGGTTCAACCATAAATACAGACGGCCGGGAATTCTGATTGACCCGAAATGGGCAAGCCAATATCTTCGGGGCCGGTAGAACGAAGAATTGAGGCATAAAGAGGATGCGTATGTCTGACATAGTCAATCGCCTGTTTCCTGAAATCAACGAGATAAAAGACGCCCAACTAAAGGCCAAGGTTGCCGCCTGCTGGGATGAAGCAATTGCTTTTCGCGGGTGGACCGAGCAACTCCTGCGGGAAATCCCGTTCACGCTGCTGGCCGAAAATGTTTCGATTGGATTTATCGACCATGTTCGAGCGGTGTGCGCCATGTGCATCGCCTGCGATAAAGTGCTCGACCAATATCACGGTCCCCGGAAGACAAAGGTCAATCGTGACTATCTCGTCGCGGGAGCGCTGTTGGCTGATGTCGGCAAGTTGCTTGAATTCGAAATTGTCAACGGAAAGGCAGTCAAATCCAACTACGGCCAGCACATTCGGCACCCGTTTTCCGGTGTTGGGCTGGCGTTCAAGCACGACGTACCATCGGAAGTGATGCACATTATTGCCACACACTCAAAAGAGGGGGCGGGCGAAAAGCGCAGCCCGGAGAGTATCATTTTCCACCATGCCGACTTCATCGATTTTGACTTGGTAAAATAGGCGAGGCAAACGAGATGTCGCAGAACTTAGTCGAGAAGATCGCCCAGAAATTCGCAGTCGGATTGGACGCCGGACAGGTGGTCCGGTCGGGAGACTATATTTCAATTCAACCGGCGCACGTGATGACCCACGACAACACCGGCGCGGTGATTCCAAAATTTAAGTCTATCGGCGCATCCAAAATATCCAATCCGCGTCAGGTTGTGTTCGCGCTCGATCATAATGTGCAGGATACGTCGGAAGGCAATCTCGCCAAGTACCGCAAGATTGAGCAGTTCGCTAAAGAGATGGGAATCGATTTTTATCCGGCGGGACGCGGGATTGGGCATCAGATTATGTGCGAGGAAGGATATGCCTGGCCCGGCACCATGGTAGTTGCGTCGGATTCTCACTCTAATATGTACGGTGGTCTTGGTTGTCTGGGGACGCCGATTGTCCGAACTGACGCGGCGTCGCTTTGGGCAACGGGTCGTACCTGGTGGCAGGTTCCGCCGGTGGCGCGCGTTGAGTTGACCGGCAAGTTACAAAATGGTGCCACTGGAAAAGACGTAATTATCACACTGGCCGGGTACTTCAACAAAGATGACGTCCTCAATCACTCGGTTGAATTTGTGGGCAGTGGTGTCGCGACATTATCGATAAACGATCGGCTGGCAATTGCGAACATGACCACCGAATGGGGAGCGTTGGCCGGAGTTTTTCCGATTGACGCGGTGACGGTCGAGTGGATAACCATGCGGTCAGAGAGAATCGCCAAACGCGGTCTGGCCGGGGTTCCGTCCGATGCCGACGGTCACGGTCAACACCCGAGAATGAATGAAAAGAAGATCGCGGCTCTTAAGTCGACGCGCATGTCGGCCGATTCCGACGCGTCCTATGCAAAGTACCTCACACTTGATCTGTCGACCGTGTCGCCGCATGTATCCGGTCCCGACAGTGTGAAGAAGATGACCTCGGTGGCAGACATTCAATCGCAGCAAGTGAAAATTCAAAAAGCGTATCTGCTTTCATGCGTCAATGCGCGGTACGATGACCTGAAGGCGGCGGCGAGCGTGATTCGCGGAAAAAAGGTCGCCGCCGGTGTCGAACTCTATGTGGCGGCGGCATCGAGCGAAGTGCAATCGGCCAGCGAAGCCAGCGGCGACTGGAAAGCGCTCTTGGACGCCGGCGCAAAACCGCTTCCGCCCGGATGCGGGCCTTGTATTGGCTTAGGTGTTGGACTTTTGCAGGACGGCGAAGTAGGCATCTCGGCCACTAACCGGAATTTCAAAGGGCGGATGGGTTCACCGAAAGCGCAGGCATATCTGGCTTCGCCGGAGGTGGTGGCAGCGTCAGCAGTGGCTGGATATATCACCGCGCCAGGGACTGTGTCGACAAACAAAATCTCGGCATCTTTGCGCACTGATGCAGCCGTGGCCAAATCCGGTGCGGTACGAATTATCGATGGATTTCCTAAAGTCCTCGAAGGAGAACTGATCTGGTGTCATCAGGACAATATGAACACCGACGGCATTTATCCGTGCAAGTACACCTATAACGAAGACATGTTGCCCGATCAGCAGGCAGCAGTGGCGATGGAAAATTACGATCCATCGTTCGGCTCGATTGCGAAGGCCGGCGACCTGTTAGTTGGCGGATTCAACTTCGGAACCGGAAGTTCGCGCGAACAGGCGGCGACGGCGCTCAAGTATCGTGGGTTACGACTGGTTCTTGCCGGGTCATTTAATGAGACTTACAAACGAAATGCTCTGAATAATGGGTTTCTGGCAATTGAAGCGCCGGAGTTGGTTCGCGATCTGAAAGCACAGTTTGGGACATCCGCTCTCACAGCGAGAACCGGGATATCTGCGCGCATTGACTTTGTCGGCTCGACCATTGCGGCGAATGGTAAAACGTATGCCATTGGTGCGGTCGGCGTCGCGGCGCAGGAGTTGATAGTCGAGGATGGACTGGAAAACTGGGTGAAGAAAAGATTGGTTAAGTAATCATAGAAAGCTTATGACAATGGACAAATCGTACTCTCGTCAGATATCTGAGTTTGCGGTCAATTTGAAATACACCGACCTACCTGATGCCGTAGTTAACGAAGTTAAGCGGTATCTCTACGATTCAATTGGCTGTGCCTTTGGCGGGTATCACACAAAGGATGTTCGCATTCTTCGGGATATCTACACCAACATGGCGGGCAAAACCGAGGCGAGTGTGATCGGCTTCGGCGACAAAATGCCGGCGGTCAATGCCACACTGGTCAACGCCCTGATGATTCGCGCGCTTGATTTCAACGATATCTATTGGAAAGAAGACCCGTCGCATCCGTCGGATATTATTCCCGCAGCGCTCTCGATCGGGGAGATGGTCGATGCGTCGATGCGCGAAGTGATAGTCGGAATAGTGCTGGCCTATGAATTCGAGATGCGGCTGTGCGAGTTTGCCAAGCCCGGTGTGCGTGAAAGGAAATGGCACCACGCGACGCTTACTCAATTTGTCTCGCCAATCGTTGCGGGGAAGTTGCTTGGCCTGTCGGTTGACCAGATGGTCAACGCCATCGGAATAAGCGGCTGTCACAGCCACACCATTGGCTGTCCGACTGCAGGAAAACTCACCATGATGAAGAACACCGTCGATCCGATGGCGACGCAGGCGGGTGTGTTTGCGGCATTGATGGCCGAAAAGGGATACTCCGGAACCGAGGCAGTGTTCGAAGGCAAAGAAGGACTGATGGATGTCTTCGGGCCGGCATGGGACACCGACAAATTGCTGGGCAATCTTGGTGCGAAGTTCAAGATTCTCGATTGCAGTATGAAGGCCTTTCCGACCGAGGCGCTGACGCATACGCACATTACGTGCACGCTGAAGGTCGTCAAAGACAATGACATCAAGCCCGAAGAGATCGAAGAAGTCACCGTGACCACAATCGCGCGGGCCTGCGATATTTTGTTCGATCCGCACAAATACCGTCCGGAGTCACGCGAGACCGCCGATCACTCGTTGCCGTATTGCATAGCGGCGGCCATTGTCGATCGTCAGATCACGACGCAAACATTCTCCGACGAAAAACTCAAAGATCCGCGCATCTGGCAGGTGATCGACAAGATCAAGGGGGAGGCGTCAATTGAATTTGAAAATATGTTCCCGGCCAAGCAACCCTCGCGGGTGAAAGTGCGTACAAAAGCGGGCAAAGAGTTCAGTGCTTATTTGGAGTATCCAAAAGGTGATCCGCGTGAGCCGATGACCGAAGATGATCTGAAAGCCAAATTCAATGCGCTGTCGACGGAGTTGTTGAGTGCCGAGCGACAGGAAAAGATTCGCAAGATGATCTTCGCGTGCGAGAATATGTCCGCGCGGACGTTTATGAAGGAGTTGGTGGTTTGAGACTTCTCCGGATATTTAAGCGTGAGACAAGCAATTTCAAGAAAAGACTTTCTCTCGCTTTCCGGCGACTTGGCATATGAAATCTGGATGCTTGACTGCCTTCGCGACGCACTTGCCACGCAGCGTCGCATACCCGCTTGGCTCAATAACTCAATTGTCGAATCATTCGCAATTCATGCGAGAGTCTTGCTGGAGTTTTTTTATGGGCATGGCAAGAAGCCGACTGATGCGCGTGCCACAGATTTCATTGATCCGCTAGTACTAAGAGCGAATCCGCGGCCAAAGGAATCGCCTCGTCTATTACGGGTGCGTTCCAGAGCGGGATTTCAGGTTTCGCATTTGTCCTATCTGCGCACGAATGTCAAATCAGAAGAGAAGAACTGGGACTATAGCGACATTTGGGCAGATATCAATGACCTCGTGAATTGGTTCACTCTTACGGCCACTCCAGATTTGTTCGGTGAGGATTTCAAGCGGGTCATTTCCCGTAGATAGGAAATTACCACACACATGTCTACCCCCGCTTGATCGACAGCGAGCGCGCCGCGTCGGTCATGGCGTCGATTTTGGCGGCGTAGCCAAGTTTTCGATTCAAGTCATCGTCGGAAATCAGCTGGGCATCGACCATCTTGAGCACGCGACGACCATTCCTCATGTAGTTTATCTCAGATAAACAGCTGCTCCAGCCATCGAGCCAGAATTCAAGCAGCGTGCGCTGTTCGGCCGTACCTCTGAAATGAATGATAAGGTCGATATCACTTTGTGGGCCGGCGTTACCGTTTTTCGTCGAGCCGAAGATCCAGCAACCGGCGACGCCGAACCGAGCGGCGTCGAGTTCCGAGGCAATCTTTTCGGCCATCTGCAGTCGCCATTTCCAATCGGCGTCCTTGCTATCGGTCTTTTCCTGTTGGACCAGCGCTCCGGCGTGCCGTTCGATCTCCGGTTTGTCCAGAAACGCGAGCGCTTCGTCCGACTCAGCATCCATCATGACGCGCAGAACGCTGCCGGGGGAAGCGCGACGGATATCGATCACGCGCAGGGTGTCGGACAGATGAGCGTATTCGGGCAAGAGATCGGCCAATTCATTGGGTGACTGCGACAAGAATACTTCGTTGAAGACGATGTTTTCATCATCGGGGTATAGTGGAAGATATCGAATGCCAGCTTCTACGAGATCTTGGAAGAAGTGGGTGCCGAATGACAGATCGGGCACATATCCGCCTTTCTTGCGGGCGATCTCGATCAGCATGGCGGTGTGGTTGATATCCGAATAGGTGACATTTACGCCGAGCTTGATATCGCCGCGGCTGCCCCAGCGTCCGGGTCCCATCAGTGCAAACTGTCGGTGCGGAAGCGTCTTGTTGAGTTTGCCGACTGCCTGACCAATCTCCATGAGCGTCGCGTGATCAGGCAGACTTGCGTAGCGCTCGGGGTCGACATAGACGACATGGGTCAGGTCCGGCACGTACCCGTTTGAAACAAATTTGCGCGCCGAAAAAATCTGGCGGTCCGATGGAATGTCGCGGGGGATTTGCGCGCCGGCCGCTTCCTCGCCGGCGCTCTGCGGTCGACACTGCAGAAGGTAGAACGATTTGCCGTCGAAGGCGAACTCGATGTCAACTGGAGTACCAAGAGTCGATTCAAGTAACTCCATGATTGCGCGAACTTGTTTGAGAAACGGCGTACGCGAGATAAGACCCTCAAATGTCACGACCGTATCATCGCGTCGGAAATCCAACCCCATCTTGCTCGGAATAATCAGTCGGCCGTCGCGATAGATCGAGACAATGTCTTCGATCCCCTGAATCTGATCTCCCACTTCAAGCAGGAATTGTTTCAGGGGGAGGGTTTCAAATGTCTTTTTCTGCAGATCAATGACGTCGATATACTGCGGTGAGTATCGGGCGGCGTCTTCAGCGGTCACATTCACCCGCAGATTGGGTTGTCCGGGAGCGACCAGGACCGGGTAGTCGTCGGCGACACGGTCCACCGCGCGCGTTCCGAGTCCCATCACCATGCGGACAAGGCCGTCGCGGCGATCGATTCGCGGCGACCAGCGGAATTCGTTCCGGCTGAAAGCGACGCCCGCATAAGCAGGCAGATAATATCCGCCGACGCGCTGACCGACGACTGCCTGGATGAGAATTCCCATCTCTTCTTTGAAATCAAGAAGCTGATGTTCGGCCCGGTATTGAATGGCGTCCGGAGAAAACACCGACGCATACACCTCGGCGATGGCGTCCTTCAGCTCGTGCAAACGCTCGGCCTTTGTGCCCTGATTGGCAAGGAAGAGCGACTTGTACTTGCCGGAAAACGCAGTGCCGGCCTGATCTTCGAGCAGTGACGAACTGCGGACGATCAAGGGGCGGTCACCCAGATCATCAAGTGCCGCGGCCAAGCCCCGAGAGATTTCCATAGGAAATTGAGCGTTTTTGAAAATCTGAACGACATGAGGATATTCGAGCCGAACCTGACTGATTTCTTTGTATTTCTGCTCGATAATGTCATCGAGGTCGTTATAGTGCATGAAGTGCATCGCCAAGTCCGACGTCAAGTGCCAGCTTCGCGGAGTCTTGACACGGGCCAGCAGATCAATCTCGCGACCTTTCTTGTTGAGTATCTGTTTGGCGAGATACATGCCCGCGCTCTTGCCGCCGAGTGTGCCATGGGAGTCGGCCGCAAAGATTGTTTTCTTCAGAAGGTTGTTCAGATCGGCTACGCCGATATAGTGCTGCGCGCGGTCGATGTACCACAATTTGTCAGAAAGAAGTCGGCGGATCACCGCGATTCGGACACCGCGGCGGGCGGGGGAGATGCTGGCCGGTTCGTGGAGCGTATGATGGTGGTAGCGGCGGATCGCATCGGCGACATCGCCAAGTGGGAGATCACGGTTAATGGTCTGGGACAAAAGTCCCAGCCGGACCTCGCGAATCCAGCGCCGCACCTGAAACATGATTTGTTCGTTGTTTAGTTCGCGCGCCGCGATCTGAAATGTCTGATTGCTCAGGTCGCTCGACATCCGCACGGTAGGAAGCTTCACCGGAACGTTGCCGCCGTCTACCAAAAGTTCGTCGCCGAATTCTTCGGTAGAACGTTGCGTGCCCAAAAGGGCGGTAGCTTCTTTAACCCCGCTCCAGGCGAGGTAGTTAAGCATCTTTCGGGCGAGATTCGAATACAGAGAGTAATCGGTTTGTTCAAGCAGGTCGAGGACAACCATCCATTCGGCCTGCGGGGCGGAGCTGAGTTGATCTGGTAGGGGCTGTTTTTCGCTGCTCATGCCGACAATATGGGCAACAGCGGTCAAGTTTGCAATCTAAAGGAAGTTTCCCCGTCAAAAATAAGAAACCGCCGCGAGGGTTGGTCGCGGCGGCCTTGTGAAGTGTCACGAATGTGAGGTGAATCTTACACCCAGCCACGGTCCTTACAGGCCTGGGCGACACGCTGAATAGCGATCACATAGGCAGCGTCGCGCATATACAGTTTGCGCTTGGCAGCCAGATCGGCAACGGCGTGGAAGGCCGAAGTCATCTTGGTATCCAGACGGCTTAGCACCTCGTCGCGTTCCCAGTAGTAGTTCATGTTGCACTGCACCTGTTCGAAGTACGAGCAGGTCACACCGCCGGCGTTGGCCAGAAAGTCAGGAATCATAAAGATGCCGCGACGGTGGATTTCTTCGTCGGCTTCGGGCGTGGTCGGGCCATTAGCGCCCTCGGCGATCAGGCGGACTTTCTTGCCGATCTTGCCGACGTTTTCCTTGGTGATCTGATTTTCCAGAGCGCACGGGAAGAGGATGTCGACATCCTGTTCAATCCAGGCGCCGCCGGGAAGAATTTCGTAGCCGAGTTCTTTGGCTTTCGCTTTGTCGATGCCGCCGAAACGGTCGGTGATACCCAGCAGTTCTTCGGGGTTGACGCCGCTCATGCGACGGAAAGTGTACGAAGTCTGGTCCTTCTGATCCCACGACGACACACAGATCGCTTTTCCGCCGAGCTTTTGATACAGAATCACGGCGTACTGCGAGACGTTGCCAAATCCCTGAAATGCCGCGGTCGTGCCTGCAATGTTGATATTGAGCAGTTTAAGGGCTTCGCGGACCGTATAGACCACGCCGTAGCCGGTAGCTTCGGTGCGACCGAGCGATCCACCCATGCCAACCGGTTTGCCGGTGATGAAGCCGGGCTCCTTGGCGCCGTGGATGACTTCGAGTTCGTCAAGCATCCAAAGCATGTGCTGACCGTTGGTCATAATATCCGGAGCCGGGACATCGCTAAGCGGGCCGACATTCTTGGCCAACTGGCGAATCCAGCCGCGGCAGATCTGTTCCTGTTCGCGAGGGGAGAGGTTGTGCGGATCGCAGATCACGCCGCCTTTGCCGCCGCCGAGCGGGATATCGACCACGGAGCACTTCCAGGTCATCCACATCGCCAGAGCGCGGACGGTGTTAATGGTCTCCTGCGGATGGAAGCGAATACCGCCTTTGTGCGGGCCGCGGGCGTCATTGTGCTGGACACGGAAGCCGCGGAAGACGCGGACAGTGCCGTCATCCATATGGACCGGAATCGAGAACTGGAATTCGCGGAGCGGTTCGCGGAGAAGTTCGCGCGTTCCTTTGTCCAGATCGAGAATTTGCGCAACCTTGTCAAATTGCGATTGAGCCATTTGAAAAGGATTGAATGATTGATCGCTCATGTGTGTTGCCTCCACAGCGCCGCTAACCGGTTTGGTTTGGGTGAGCATGGCACAGCGTCCTTATAGTTAATATCGTTTCGCGTTCATTTTGCGGCTGCTACGATAGGTTACAGCCGGACAAGAATCAACAACTTAGTGATTTTTGTCACAAGC
>CAYVWS010000104.1:0-9510 GCA_964455535.1 uncultured Ignavibacteriales bacterium
GCAGCGGCAATCCGATTCCCGGTTTCAACACTGACTCCTTCTGCGTTTTCCAGGATGGCGTGCCGATCCCGTCATTCACCGTGCAGCAATTGACCTCCGGCAACTGCCCCACTTCAGTTTGCCTTGTGGTTGATGTCTCCGGTAGTATGGCCACCGACGGCCGCCTCACCGCCGCCAAATCGGCCATGAACACTTTTGTGAACAACATGGATGTGTACGACCAGGTGGCAATTGTCACTTTTTCCAACTGCTGGACAGTGCTTGTCAATGTCACGAGTAATCAGACAACACTCCATAATGCGATTAACGGCCTGGTGGCAAATGGAAATACGGCCGCCTTTGACGGAGTCTACAAGGGCGTAGACATCACCCGCTTCCAGCTCGGTTCGAAGGCGGTGATTGCCTTCACCGACGGCGTCGACAACCGCAGCAACCTCTGCGCGCCGAATCCTCCCGACGGCGTATCCGATAACAGCTATGCCGATGACTCTACAGTCATATGCAGTCTTGCCAACTCGGCCAGCGTGCCGATTTACACTTTCAATCTTGGCCCGATCGACAACACCTGGTTTAACCCCGAAGCGATGCAGGCCTTCGCCACCGGAACGGGCGGCTTCTGGGCCCACGCTCCGACGGGCGCCAGTATGGACTCGCTGTACACGAAGATTAAACAACGCTTGTGCAGTCGCTACTACATCTGCTACCAAAGCTTGGATACGATTCAAAACGGCGACATTCACTGGACCAAAATTTGCCGCAAACAGGGTCCGAACTGCACGATGTGTGACTCGCTGTCGTGTCAGGAAAAAGCTCCGCCGGAAATCGTGCGTACTCCCGCGACCATTAACCTCTCCAATTCATGCCAGTCATCGACAGCTCCGGTAAGTATCTGCGCCTGGGTAACCGACGACGACACTCCCAAAGCAAATCTGGTTGTGACACTATTCTATCGCACCGGCCCTACAAGCTATACATCAGTCTCTATGACCCCCACGGGCCCGGTGAGCGACAGTACCTTCTGCGCCACGATTCCGGCAAGTGTGCTCAAATGCCAGTCCGGGGTCGACTACTACATCACCGCATCCGATGGTCAGGCAACCGTGTCCGCACCATCGGTCAACCCGCAGGTCAACCCATATCAGTTTGCGCTCTGTCCGACCAATCCACCGGTGGCCAATGCCGGCGCCGACCAGACCATCTTTCAGTGTACCCCTGTTCAGATTTGCTGGGCGGCGGGATGTACCGATCCCGACGGCGACCTGAAACTGTGCGAACTGATCAGCGGCCCCGGCACCTACAACGGCAGCCAGATCTGCTTCACGCCGACGACCACGATGAACTACGAATTTGTGCTCAAAGCGACCGACAGCTGTAACCAGGTCGACTATGACACCGTCGTGATTTTCTATACCCGCAACTCGGCGCCGACTGTTTCGCTGGGTGCCGATCAAAACGCGTTCCAGTGTACCGCCGCGCAGATTTGTGTGCCGTACACCCTTTCTGATCCGAACAACAATATCAATCTTGAGCAGTTGATCTCCGGACCGGGAGCCATCGACACTGTCAACAATCAAGTGTGCTTTACTCCCGGCGGAAGCGGCGCCAACACGATTATCGTACAGGTGACCGATGCCTGCGGCTTAAGCAAACGCGACACGGTAGTTGTCACGGTCACAATCAACTCCGCGCCGGTCTGCACGGTGCCCGCCAACCAGACCATTGCGCAGTGCACCCCTACTCAGGTCTGCCTGCCATATTCGGCCAGCGATGTGAACGGTAATTTCCAGTCGTGCTCCATCGCATCGGGCCCCGGCTCGCTGGTTGGAGGCAATTGGTGCTATACACCGTCGGGAACTCAGACCGTCAACGTTACCCTGCATTGCCAGGATTCCTGCGGCGCGTATTGCGAGTCGAGCTTCCAGATTCAGTTCAATGTGAATCAGGCGCCAGTGATTGCCTTTGGCAATGACACGACCATATTCCAATGCACGCCCGCCCAAATCTGCGCCAATTACACGGTGTCCGATCCGAACAACAATCTGACGTTGGAACAACTCATTTCCGGCCCCGGAAGTATCGACACCGTCAACAATCGAGTCTGTTTCACTCCGGCGGTCAGCGGCGCTAACACGATTATCGTGCAAGCGACCGATTCATGCGGCCTTACCAAGCGCGACACCATCGTGGTGACGGTCAATCTGAATGCGGCCCCTACTGTTTCACTGGGCGCCGATCAGAATGTCTTCCAGTGTACCGCCACGCAGATTTGCGTGCCGTATACCCTTTCCGATCCAAACAACAATCTGAATCTTGAACAATTGATTTCCGGACTGGGGAGCGTTGATACCGTCAACAACCGGGTCTGCTTCACTCCGGCCGCCAGCGGCGCCAACACGATCATTGTGCAGGTGACCGATGCCTGCGGCGTGACGGCCCGCGACACTGTCGTCGTCAATGTGACACTCAACGGCGCACCGACAATTGCCTTCGGCAACGACACGTCAATATTCCAGTGCACGGCCTCGTCGATCTGTGTGAACTACTCACTGTCCGACCCGAACGGTCTGGCCAAGATCAACGAATCGATGATATCCGGCTATGGCTCAATCGACACATCACTGAATAGAGTTTGCTTCACACCGTCGAGTTCGGGCACATATCAGATCATTGTGCAGGCGATGGATTCCTGCGGCGCCTATGACCGCGATACCATCGTTGTGACCGTGACGCTCAACTCGGCGCCGGTAGCAACCAATCCCCCGGCCAGTGTTGACACCTTCATGTGCGCCTCGGCGCAGATTTGCCGTCAGTTTGCGGCCAGCGATGTCAACGGCGGCTCGCTCACTTGGACCAAACTTTCCGGTTCAGGTACTGTCACATCGGGCGGCCTGTGGTGCTTTACTCCGGCGACCAGCGGCGCCTACTCAGTGGTCGCGACCGTCGCCGATGCCTGCGGCGCCAAAGACACCGTGAGCATGACTTACAATGTCACGCTCAACAGCGCGCCGACGGTCTCGCTTGGCGCCGATCAGAATGTCTTCCAGTGTTCCGCGTCGCAGATTTGCGTGCCTTACACGCTTTCCGATCCGAACAACAATATTACATCGGAAGTGTTGATCTCCGGTCCGGGCAGCATCGACACCGTAAATAATCGGGTCTGCTTCACTCCTGCCTCAAGCGGGGCCAACACGATCATCGTACAGGCAACTGATGCCTGCGGGCTTTCAAAGAAAGACACTGTGGTGGTAACGGTGACGCTCAACGGCGCACCGACTATCGCGTTCGGCAACGACACGTCGATCTTCCTCTGCACGCCGACTCAGATATGCATGAACTACTCGGTCAGCGACCCGAACGGACTGGGCAAATTGACCGAAGTGTTGGTCTCCGGCTCGGGCTCGCTTGATTCAGCCAACAACAAAGTCTGTTTCACTCCGGCCGTGGCGGGCATCTATGACTTCATCGTCAGTGTGACCGATTCCTGCGGCGCGACCGACCGCGACACTATTCGTGCGACGATCACGTTCGGCGAATTTGCCAATATCGATTGCCCGGTTGGACCGATCTCGGCCTCGCTTTGCGCCACCGGTCAGGTGTGTCAGGCGATTGCGATAACGCCGCCCGGCGCGACTGTCACGACTAATTTCGGGACATACAGCGGCGGGAATCTCTGCTTCCAGGCGGATACGTCCGGCACGTACAACATCCGCGTGATCGCATCATCTTCCTGCGGCGCCGACACCTGCGACGTCACGTTTAACGTAAATATCGGCTCAGCAGCTGACATTACCTGTCCCGCCACGCAAACCAGATTCGTTTGTGCTGCCGGCACGCCGGTCTGCACACCGATCACGGTGCTGGGCGCCGGTGCGACAGTGACTGTGTCGCCGATCGGAACTTACTCGGCTGGTGACATCTGCTTCAACGCCGATACGTCCGGTCACTATGTCATCAAGATCAAGGCCAGCACTTCATGCGGCTCGGACTCCTGTTTCCTGATCGCCGATGTCACCATCGACGCCCCGCCGGTAGCTGTGAATCCGGTTACGCCGAAAGACACCTTTATGTGCGCGCCGGCCCAGGTTTGCTACCAGTTCTCAGCCAGTGATCCGAACGGCGGCACGCTGACCTGGACCAAGCTGAGCGGCGACGGTTCAGTAACGTCGGGCGGTCTGTGGTGCTTCACACCGACTGTTTCGGGATCGTACTTTGCAACCGTGAAAGTCGCCGATTCGTGCGGCAAAGCCGACACCACGACCCTGACATACAATGTGACGCTCAACAGCGCCCCGACAATTGCCTTCGGCGCTGATACGTCGGTTACTCTTTGTGTGACCGGATCGATCTGTGTGCCGTATTCAATAAGCGATCCGAATAACAATGCTAACCTTGAGCAGTTGATTTCGGGCCCCGGCTCGATCGACACCGCGCTCAATAGAGTCTGTTTCACGCCGGCTTCCTCCGGCTCATATACGTTGATCGTAAGAGGCCAGGATGCCTGCGGCGCGTACGATCAGGATACGATCGTCGTAACGGTTACTATCAACGCCACGGCCACAGTCAGCTGTCCGGGTGCGCAGACCAAATTCCTCTGTGCGCCGGGCCAGATCTGCTTCCCGGTCACGGTGACTGGTGTCTCGCCAGTAGTAACGGCGACGCCCATCGGTTCGTACTCAGCCGGAACAGTTTGCTTCAATGCCGACACCAGCGGGGTGTACACGATTCATGTCGCCGTCACCAGTTCGTGCGGCAGCGCTTCGTGTGACTACACGGCGACCGTAACAATTAACTTGCCGCCGGTTGCTACCAACCCGCCGGCCAGTGTTGATACATTCATGTGCGCCTCGGCTCAGATCTGCCGTCAGTTCACCGCCATCGATCCGAACGGCGGCGCGCTGACCTGGACGCGTCTGTCGGGCAACGGTACCGTGACCAGCGGCGGCCTTTGGTGCTTCACCCCCGCTACTTCGGGCGCTTACACTGTTGTCGCGGCAGTCGCCGATTCCTGCGGCGCGGCCGACACGGTGACGATGACATACAATGTCACGCTTAACGCCCCGCCCGTTGTCCAGCTTGGCAACGACTCGACCATCTTCCAGTGCGCGAATGCGCCAGTCTGTGTGTCGTACACAGTCTCCGATCCGAACACCAACGCCAATCTGGAGCAGCTGATCAGCGGACCGGGATCGATTGATACTGTCGCCAATAAAGTCTGCTTCACTCCCGCCGGCGCCGGAGTCTACACGATTATCGTGGGCGTGACCGATGCCTGCGGCGCGACCGATCGCGACACTGTTGTGGTCACTATCGACGCCAACGACCCGCCGACAGTCAACGCCGGAGTCGACAAGACAATCTTCCAGTGTACGCCTGCCCAATACTGTTTCCCGATCACGACCAGTGATCCGGATAACAATATCGACTCGGTACGATTGATCTCCGGTCCGGGCACATTGAACGCCGGCCAGGTCTGCTTCACTCCGGGTTCAAGCGGCGTACAGACATTTATCATCAAGGCATTCGATCATTGCGGCCTGACCGCTCAGGATACGGTGAAAGTCACCGTGACCATCAACAGCGCGCCGGTCTGCAACACACCGCACGATACTACAAAGTTCTCGCAGTGTACGCCGACCCAAGTGTCGCTGCCGGTTTCCGCTACCGACGTAAACGGCAATTTCAGCCACTGTCAGATTACATCAGGTCCCGGCTCGCTTGCGGGCGGTAACTGGACCTACACGCCGTCGGGTTCACAGACGGTCAAAGTCGTCGTGCAGTGCCTCGACTCCTGTGGCGCTAGCTGCACCGATTCGTTCTACGTTAAGTTCACCATCAACCGTCCGCCGGTCGCCAACGCCGGGTCCGACACGACCTTCTTCCTGTGCAACAACGGCCAGGTCTGTGTACCGGTTTCGTGCAGCGATCCCGATGGCAACCTGCAGTTGTGCGAATTGGCCTCGGCCGGAGCGACCTACAACGTCGGCACCGGTTTGGTCTGCATCAACGCTGTCTCTCCGGGCGGTGCTACTCAGACCTATCAGGTCATCATGAAAGCCACCGACTCGTGCGGCGTAGTGGATTACGACACTTCGAATGTCATCGTGAAATTCAACCACCCGCCGGTAGTGCAGGGTCCGCCGAATCTTACTGTGTATCTTGATCAGATCGGTCAGGTTTGCTTCGATGTCGCCGTCAGCGACATCGACAACAACCTCACCTCCGTAACCACGACGCTCGGAACTTACAATCCGGGCATCGGTCAGGTCTGCTTCGACGCAGATTCAACCGGCACCTACTGCGCCATCATTACGGCGACCGATGCCTGCAATGTCGTCAGAGCCGACACGGTGTGTCTGGATGTCCAGATCGACGAGTGCATTCACGTTCAGATTGAAAAAGTGCACAACGCGATTCAGGGACAAAATAAGCTGGTCAACATCTACTTAAACGGCGCCGGTCGACCGGTTGGCGGCTTTGACTTCCTGGTCGCCTACGACGCCAGTTCGTTGTCGGCGATGTGGGTCACTGAAGGTTCACTATTCACCGGTTGCTCGTGGGAATATTTCACGTACCGCTTCGGTCCGTTCGGCAACTGCGGCAGCGGCTGCCCGTCGGGTCTTCTGCGTATCACCGGAATCGGCGAGACCGACAACGGCGCCTATCACCCGACCTGCTACTTCGACGGCCAGTCCGGAGTGCTCGCCACGATTGACTTCCTGGTCTCGAATGACCGCACACTCGAATGCCAGTACGCGCCGGTGCAATTCTACTGGCTCGGATGCGGCGATAACGCCTTCTCGGCGATTGCCGGCGATACCCTGTTCGTTTCGAGATTTGTCTACGACTTCGAGATGAACAACATCACCGACAATTCATACGGCTTCCCCGGCTATTTCGGCGCACCAGACGAATGTCTGGTCGGCGGCGGTCCCGGCAAGCCGCGCCCTGTCCGCTGTGTCGACTTCACCAATGGCGGCGTGGATATCGTCTGCGCCGACTCGATCGACGCCCGCGGCGACGTGAATCTGAATGGTCTGGCGTATGAAATCGCCGACGCCGTCATGTTCTCGAACTTCTTCATCCAGGGTCTATCGGCGTTTGCCGGTCATGTCGACGGATCAATCGCGGCGACTGATGTCAACGGTGACGGACTTACCTTGACTGTCGGCGACCTGGTCTATCTGATTCGCGTGATTGTCGGCGATGCCGCTCAGTTGCCAAAGCTCAACCCGAACGCTGTGAACACGGTAACCTTCGGCGTGATCGACAACTCGCTCAGTATCACCGACGCTTCGTCGGGTGTCGGCGCGGTCTATGTTGAAGTCGAAGGTGATGTGCATCCGCAGGCGATTGGCGATGCGGCCGCGATGGATATGGTCTATCGCTATGACGGCACGTCCACCAAGATCCTGATTGTCACCAGCGGTCATAATTCGCTCGGCGTTGGAAAGTTCGTCCGGCTCGACGGCATGAAGTCGATCACTTCGATTGAAGCCGGCAGCTTTGAAGGGTACTCGATGAAGACGACGCTCTCGTCGCTGCCGACCGAGTACGCCTTGTCACAAAACTATCCGAATCCGTTCAACCCGACCACGACCTTCGAGTTCAGTCTGCCGCAGGCATCCGACTGGAAAGTACAGGTCTTCAATATTCTCGGTCAGGTCGTACAGACGTGGAGCGATCACAACAATGCCGGCAATTACCGAATAGTCTGGGATGCGTCGGATCGCGCCTCGGGTGTCTACTTCTATCGCTTCACCGCCGGAACGTATTCGGCAACCAAGAAGATGATATTGCTGAAGTAGCAGCTTACTTTACAAGCCCTCATGGAGCCGGCGGCCGTCTATTCAGAGGCCGCCGGTTTTTCTTTGCGAAAGGACTACCGATGCCGCCGCGGAATCATGGGATTCTGAACAATCGGGTGCTCTGTTCGCAGTGAACCCCACATCGGCCGCTATTGCGATCAGGCGCCGGCAGCGCAAATTGACTTTGACCCGACTTCACAACTGTATTTCATTACGGCGTGAACATTCTCGATACCATCCAGCAATACCTGAGCCACCGCGAGGTTGCCTACCTCCTGCTGATTCTGGTTATCTTCATTGTCCCGAAGTTATTCCAAAGGTATGGCCTGCCCGCGGCGATCAGCAGTTTCGGGATAGGCGCCGCGACCGCTTTGGGCCTCGGATGGTTTGTCGGCGACGACACCATCAAACTGCTCGCCACCCTTGGTATTGTCTCATTGTTTCTGCACGCCGGGCTGGATGTCAGTCTGCCCGATCTGCGCAAAAACGCCCGCATTCTTTCTCAGCACGTCGCGCTCTTTGTCCTGTTGCTGGCGATTGTGGCGTGGACAACGAATGCGGTGACCGACCTAAGCTGGCGGGCTTCGACAATTTTGGCGCTGGCGCTGGTTACCCCCTCCACCGGCTTCATTCTTGACTCGATCACGGCGCTGCCGCTGACGGATTCCGAGCGCGAAGGTATCAGACACAAGTCGATTGCCGCAGAGCTCGTCGCGCTCGTGGTGCTTTTCTTTACTATGCAGACATTTTCTCTGCAGACTTTTCTTATTTCACTCGCTGTTATTCTGACGCTGATTCTGTTGGTTCCTTTGCTGCTGAAATTTTTCGCGCGACAGGTGGCGCCGTTTGCCCCTAATTCCGAGTTTGCCTTTCTCATCGTTCTGGCGCTCCTGTGTGCCTTTGTCACAAAGCAGATCGGCACCTACTATCTCGTGGGCGCCTTTCTGGTCGGCGTAGCCGCCCAGCAATTTCAGCGTCAGCTTCCCACCGCCGCCTCAAAGCGCCTCATCGGCGCAGTCGAACTCTTCGCTTCATTCTTCGTCCCTTTCTATTTTTTTCATAGCGGCACGCTGCTCACACGAGATGACGTCTCCCTAAACGCATTGTGGCTGGCGCTGGCTGCAATCGCCGTCGTTTTGCCGCTTCGCGTGGCGATGGTGGTGGTGCATCGTCGCGTCGCGCTCAGCGAGAGCATACGCCGCGGCCTTCGCGTTTCTGTGCCCATGCTGCCGACGCTTGTGTTCACGCTTGTACTCGCGCAGCTTTTAAGAGAGCACTTCGCGCTCGATTCCAGGTACTACGGCGCTTTGATCATTTACGCAATCGCGAGCAGTCTGGCAGCCAGTTTTATTTTCAAGAGCCCCGAACCCGACTTTTCCGGCGATCTGCTCAGAGACGGGCTCGACAAAATTGTGCATGATCCGCCCTCGGATCACCATAGATCGACATCGCTGAACGTAAGAGACAAAGACAAAGGGACGATTCAGTGATGGCTCGACGCTACGGGCGATCATGTGATTCGCCGCGATAGTCGTCGCGTATTTTCTTTGACTCCACGCCTGACGTTGCGTATTCATTAGATATGCATGCATTTCAAATAGAGACAACTGGCGGAAGAATATGAACCCGACCACACTCGATGTGATCGGCACACTGCTCTTCGCGCTGGCCGTTGTACACACATTTTCCACACGCTTTTTCGAGC
>CAYVWS010000105.1:0-9458 GCA_964455535.1 uncultured Ignavibacteriales bacterium
GAAAGGTATTTGGCGTGCTGCGCCGTGCTCGGGACAATCTCCGGCACGAAGTTGTTAACGAGCAGCTTTCGCCGATGCTCAAATGCCGCGCGCACGACTCTGTCGAACTTCGACATGTCAACTCTTGGACGGGAAGTCTTCGGAGTCATCGAGATTACTGCTGAGTGGACATCGGGCGGCGGGGTGAACGCGGACGGAGGAACTTCGAATTGGTAGTTCACGTCAAATGCCATCTGCGTGAAGATCGAAATCGGCGCCCATTCTTTGGTGCCGGGCTTGCCGCAGATACGTCGCGCCATTTCGCGCTGCATCATGAGAACCACTCGCGAAAAACGGTCTGCATGTCTTGCACACCAATCCATAATCGGCGACGTGATGTTATATGGGATATTACCCACCAGCACAAATTTGCCAAGCGACTCTTCAGGGACGAAGCTCAGGAAGTCCTGCTCGATGACGCTTGCATTAGGATACGGCGTCAGTTTTTTGGTGAGCGGTGCGATCAGATTTCGGTCGAACTCTACTGCGATCAACCGAGCGCCCGACTTGGCGAGTGGAATAGTCAGCACTCCCTCGCCCGGTCCTATTTCGACTATCATGTCGGAGGCGGTCGGATTGACCTGACCGACAATCCGGTCAAGCACCCGTTGATCGGAAAGAAAATGCTGACCGAATCGCTTTTGCGGCCGATGTGTGGCCACGTTCACCCCTCAATGATTTCCGACAACCCAAACAACTTGCGGCTGTTGCGGTCGGTGATCTTTTCGATTTCTGAAACCGGCATCTTTCGAATTTCGGCAAGCTTTTGACATACATGCGCAACATACGCCGGCTGATTGATCTTCCCGCGATGCGGCACCGGCGTCAGGTACGGCGCGTCGGTTTCGAGCAGCACTTTTTCAAGCGGAACTTCGGCGACCGTGCGGGCCATCCCGGAATTCGGGTAAGTGATGACACCGCCAACTGAAATCACAAATCCGAGTTCAAAGACTCGCATGGCGTCGTCGACCGTGCCGGGAAAGCAATGAAATACGCCGCCCTTCAAATCTTTCGAGAACTCCTTTGTTATCGCATAGGTATCTTCGAATGACTCGCGCGTGTGGATCACTATTGGAAGTCCGACCTCGACCGCCAACTGCAACTGCGCTTCAAACACTTTCTTCTGAATGGGCCGCGGCGACAAATCGCGGTAATAGTCCAGCCCGATCTCGCCAATCGCCCGAACTTTCTTTTCAGTCTTGGCCAATTCGCGGAATCGGTTGAGCACATGGTCGTCGAATTTGCGGGCATCGTGCGGATGCGTGCCGACGGTGGCATACACATTTTCAAATTGATGCGCAATCGAAACGGCATTTTCAGAAGTATTCAGATCAGTGCCGATGGTAACAAGTGTGTGAACGCCTGCGCGTTTGGCCTCACCAACCAGTTGAGGCACTTCACCATTATATTTGCGATCGTCGAGATGGCAGTGCGAATCGATCATCAACTGACTTTGGCGCCGGGCGGCAAGTCGCCGTCGGGAGTGAGCACAAACAACTGCGATCCTGCTTTAGCCGCCAACAGCATTCCGTTGGACTGCACGCCGCGGATGGTGGTCGGTTTCAGATTGGCGACCACAATGACTTTCATCCCGACAACTTTTTCGGGCGTGTAATACTGCGCGATTCCGGCCACGATCTGGCGTTTATCGGTGCCGACGTCGATCTGCAGCTTCAACAGTTTGTCGGCGCCCTCGACGCGCTCGGCCTGCAATATTTGCGCGACGCGAAGCTCGACTTTGCCGAATTCGGTGATATCAAGAAGATTGTCCGGCTCTTTGGTTTTGGGACTTTCTGCCTTTGACTTCTGCGACGCTGGCTCAGACACAGACTGTGTTTCAATGCGCGGAAACAGGGGCGTGGTGAATTTCACCGGTGTGCCCGGCACCAATTCAAAGAAGACTCTCGCGCGATCGAGAGTGAGCGACGAATCATCGAGCCCAAAGACAGTTCTGAGTTCGCGCATCTTGCGGGGCATCGACGGATAGAGCACTACCGAGACTATGCGAAGAATCTCACAGCAGACATACAGCACTCCGCCCAGTTCGGCGGTCTTCCCCTCGCGGGCCAGAATCCACGGCGCCGTGTCAGTGAAGAACTTATTGGCCGCACGCACCAGCGAAATCGCCTCGGCGATTGATTGCGAAATTCTGAAGTGACGGGCGTGTTCGTACGCCGCCCCCGGGACCTGCTCCGCCTGCGCAATCAGCGCGCCAATGCCGGCCAGTGTTTTGTGCGGCTGCGGGAGCTTTCCGTCGAAATTGGTTTCAATCAGCTTGCAAACGCGTGAAAGAAGATTCCCCAGATCGTTAGCCAAGTCGGAATTGTACTGATTGACAAAGCGCTTGGCCTGTATGTCTCCGTCGATACCGAACGGGAACTGTGTCAGCAACAGATACCGTGTTCCATCCGGGCCAAATTGCGGAACCACGTCATTCGGATCGATAAAATTGCCAAGCGACTTGGACATCTTCTCGCCGTCGACCGTGAAGAATCCGTGCAGGAAAATTGTGTCAGGAAGTTTCACCCCGGCTGCCAAGAGCATCGCCGGCCAATAGAGGCAGTGAAATTTCAGAATGTCTTTCGCCATCAGGTGAACGACTTCGCCCTCGGTCCACCACTTGTTGAACTTCTTAGGATCGTCGGCATATCCGATCGCAGAAATGTAGTTGGTCAGCGCATCGACCCAGACATACGCAATCTGGCTCGCATCGAACGAAAGCGGAATCCCCCATTTTACCCGCTCGCGCGAGAGCGAAAAGTCGGGTAGGTCTTGTCCTATCAATCCGAGTACTTCGGCGCGACGTTCTTCGGGCAAAATCTTAAGTTCACCCGATTCAATTCTCCGCTTGATTTCGGGTGCGAACGCCGTCAACCGGAAGAAATAGTTTTTCTCTTTGAGCTTTTGCGGAGTCGTCTTGTGGTACGGACAAAGTCCGTCGACAAGTTCCTTTTCTGTCAGGAATTTCTCGCACCCCTGACAGTAGAGCCCTTCATAGTAGTCGGAATAGACGACATCGCGGCCGTCGGGCGTCTTGGCGCTCCGCATGGCATCGAGGATTTTGCGCACACCCTGTTTGTGGCGCTCCGAAGTAGTACGAATAAAATCGTTGTATTCGATGTCAAGATTGCGCCAGGCGTTCTGAAAAGTCGCCACTGTCCGGTCACAAAATTCGATTTCCGAAAGCCCCGCCGCCGCCGCGGCCTCGGCGACTTTTGTTCCATGCTCGTCGGTGCCGGTAAGAAAAAATGCCTCACGACCCGCCAGTCGGTGCATACGCGCCAGTAGATCGGCGGCGATGGTTGTATACGAGTGGCCGATATGCGGCTTATCGTTTACATAATAGATGGGAGTGGTGACGTAAAACGGCTTGGGCATAGCTAACCTGTGAGATGCTAATTGAGATCTTCGGGCTCGTCCAGACGTTTCAGCTCAGCTTCGTCGAGTCGATCCGAGTCGCCGCCGCGACGACCGCTTTCGCGCCCGCCCGACGAGGTCTGCACTTTGACGATTTCTTCGGATTTGGCCCGGAACGAAACGCCCTCGGCGTTGGTGAGCACTGCTTCCTCGCGGAAATAGTCGATGCGGTCAATGGTACCGACCCCATGAATGGTCTCAACGGTCGCGCCGGGGCGCGGGAATTTCTTCCGATTGGCTACGTATTGGTCAACTTCATAGCGCAAACAACAAAGCAAGCGGCCGCAGTTGCCGGAAATTTTCGAGGGATTCAGACTCAAATCTTGCTCCCGGGCGTGGCCGGTGGTGATCGGTGCGAAGTCGCCGATAAAGGTGTTGCAGCACTGACGCTGCCCGCAGATGCCATAGCCGTCGACCCGCCGTGCCTCATCGCGCACGCCGATCTGGCGCAACTCAATGCGGGTGCGGTACCGCGAGGCGAGATCGCGGACTAATGATCTGAAATCAACGCGATGATCGGCCGTGAAGAAAAACGTAATCTTGTGACCATCGTGCTGAATTTCCGCATCGACGATCTTCATGATCAGGCCGTGACGACGCACCAGTCCGGTCACTTCCCGTTTGTACAATTGTTCGTTTACCCGATTTTGGTCGAAACGGGACTTGTCTTCCTTGCTGGCCGGTCTGAGGATCGATCGAGGGCGGTCGGACTCGGGAAATTCGACCGTGTCGGCGACCCGCCGGGTCACGCGGCCGATATCTTCGCCTTGTTCGACCTGCGTCACCACCAAATCGTTCACCCGCAGGGTGTGGTGATACGAATTGTAAAACGGTGCGCGACGCGAGCCTTTGAATTCTACGACATATACTTCAGCCATTGATTTTCCTCCGGAGGGTGCGCCCGAACGCTCAGACCTGCAAGGGCAGGGCCGATCGCAACCGAAGCGCCAGCGCCGCCAGCGAAGGGTGAATATGCACGTTCACTCTGAAGTCAGCAAGGGTGTTTTTCAGATGCGACGCCATCCGCATAGAGACATCCGGATCGGCGAAGAATCGCGACAATTTTCTGATATCCGGCGTGAAATCGACATTGACCAGATCGTCGTCTTTGCCGGTCGACGCGAACGCCGTGCAGTCGCGCACCAGCGATCCCCAGAGCCGGACCAATTCTTCGGCCTGGGCTCGGTCGGCATTGGCGTATTGATCGGTCAGAAGCGCCAACATAGTGGGTGACGATTCCAACACCAGCGACTTAAACAGCAGTAGGCCGAATGCCCGCTCCGAGCTGTCGCCGTCATCATCGGCCCCGGCAAGCGTGATCGCTCTACCCAGGTCGCGCTCCGATATTCGCGACAAGAGCTTGGCTCTTTCCGCCGTCATCTTGTAGTGAGTAGCGAGATACTCCAGCAAATATTCTTCGGGCAATGGCTCCAGAACCAGATTGCGACATCGCGACTGGATGGTGGCCGAAACCTGCTCTACATTTGTCGTCGTCAGGATCATCGTCGTATCGGCCGGCGGTTCTTCAATCAGTTTGAGAAGCGAATCTGTCCCGTCGGCCCGCATCCGGTCAATGCGATAAATGACGGCAACGCGATGCACTCCTTCGGGAGCGCGCTGGGCCAGAGACCGTTTCATTTCACGCGCCATGTCGATCGGGATGGTCACCGGCGACGAGGTATCGAGCAATTGAAACGGCTCTTTTCGCCGCGCCTCGATAAACTCAGCGGTGAGTTCGACCGCCTCTCCCTGATTCTTGTGCGACTTGATCGGCGCAATGACCGAAAGCCCCTCGAAGTTCGCCGCAGATATCAGGCGGCAGGCCCGACATTCGCAACAGGGTTCGTCGCTTAATTTCCCGCGTATCTTCTCGCAGTTGAGAAGCGCGGTGATCGCCAGCGTAAACGGCCAGTGGCCGTAACCTTCGGGACCGCTCAGCAAATAGGCCGAACCCATCCGTCCCGTCGTGAATGAACGGGATAAAAGCGTCCAGGTGCGATGTTGTGCCTGTGAGATTTCGAATTTATTCATCGCTCAACCATGTGATCGGATCAATCTCGTCGCCGCCTTTGCGCAGCTCGAATCGCACCAGTCCGGTCTGATCGGCGACGCCCAGGCGTGTACGCGCCAATACCGGGTCGCCCACAGCGACCGTGAGCGCAGAAAGTCCGGCATAGGTAGTGTAGTATTGATCGTCATGGTTGATGATAACGAATGTCCCATACCCGCGCAATTCGCCGGCATAGGCGATTTCTCCGGCGCCGACAGAGACAACGGCTCCGCCGGCTTTTCCTTTAATGGTAATACCGGGTGAGTAAGACTTTAGGTGGGTGATCGGATCGGTCGAGGGCCCGAAACTCTGCACGATCTCCCCTTGATACGGCATCGGGAGACTACCTGCCCGAAGCGCGAAGCCCGACGACCCGGCCGGTCTGGCCGGCTTGTTCTTGCGCGCCAAAGCCGCTTTGCGCTCTTGTTCGAGACGATTTACCAATCGCTCCATGTCGGCCGCAGATTGTTCGAGCGATACCAGACGATCAGACTGTTGACGTGAGAGACGTCGAAGCCGTGCAAGCGCTTTCTCCGCCTTTTCCTGTTTGGTCTTAGCCAGAGCGACACTTGTTTCTTTCTTGCGCTTGAGTGACTGTAATTCAGCGCTCTTGCCAGATAAGGCCGCAAGTTTCTCCTGAGCTTTCAATACCTCCGACGCGCCCGACTGAAGTTTACCTTGTTGGTACCCGGTGATGGCGGCCAGATAAACGACTTTGCGACCCGAGACCAGTTCCGTATTCGGATCGGAAAACGAGAGCATCTGCGGCGCCCGGTACAGACAATAGAATTGGCGAATGTTTTCAAGAAAAGTAAGACGGGAGACGTCGAGTTCGGCCTGCCTTGCCCCCTGCTCTTGTTCCGTTCGCGTAATCTGACTTTTCACATCGGCCAACTGCGACCCCAAACGCGAGACTACTTTTTTGTCCGAACTGATGCGCTGATCGTACCCGGCCGATGTCTTTTGCAGCTTTTTTTCTTCGGCACGCAGCGAGTCAAGCTGCTTGCGCCCTTTGTCCAGCTCGCGCTTCACGTTGTCGAGCTGATTTCGCTTTTTGAGGACGTCGTCCTTTTCATCAGCCGCGACAATCGCCGCGACCACAGACAACAACACGATAACGGTCAACCGCTTCATATTAGTCCAGTAACTTGCTAACCCCGAAATACCCGCTGACAACGCCGAGTAAGGTGGTAAGCCCGCAGAAGATCAGAATATCCTGTGTCGGCGGCATCGAGATGGTTATCTCAAATACCTGCAGTTCGGTGCGACCATAGAACACCGCTCCCCAGGCGACACCCGAGGAAATGGCTCCCGCCAAACCGCCCTCAAGCACGTACGGCGCGGCAATCAGCCATCGCCCCGCCCCCAAGAGCTGCAATTGCGTCAGTCCTTTCACGCGTGCCCGGCTCATGAGTCGAATATTGTTGGCCGAACTGATGACGGTCGCCAACAAAATCAGAAGTCCGATGATAAATCCAACCCGCTTGATTACTCCGCGCGCCTGCTCAGTGGAGACAAGCCATTCTTTGCCGTATTGAATCTGACTTGTGCCTAGCGCCAGAGCCAGTTTCTTTTCGATTTCCGCCAATTTCTCACTGGTCAGATATTCCAGTCCGAATGTCAGTATGAAAGAGCGCGGGAGGGGGTTGAGCGTATCAGCGGCCAGAACATCCATCCCCAATATTCCGGTCAGTTGATCCCGTGCCGCGTCGCGGGTGACATAACTTAGCGAAAGAACACCGGGAATTGTCTGAATCTTGTTACCCAAGTCCGAGACTGCCGAGTCGGCGACCGAATCAGGCAGGAAGACCTCCATCTGCAAATCAGAAATCATCGTCTGATACATTTCGTCGGTAGACCGCGCGGCCACCCAGAAAATATCGAACAAGACAAACAGCAGAGTCAGCGAGAGCACGGCCGAAAGAGCCGTCCCGGGATTGCGGCTGATATTCCGCCCGAATTCGCGCCAGACAAATCCCCACCGGCTCATGAGAGCACTCCCTCGGCTATCCGATATTTGCGACTATTCGGAATCTCATGAGGCGGCATCTCCGACGCGACTATAATCAGCGATCTTCCCGACACCGCTACTTTGAAGAGATATTCGAAGACCTGCGCTGAAGTCTCACGGTCCAACCCGGCCGACGGTTCATCGATTAGTACCAGCGGTTGGTTTGCAATTGTCGAACGGGCGATCTGCGCCAGCGTCACCTGCACGCGGGTCAACTGCGACGGATACTCATTGGCGTGCGAAATCAGACCGAGTTCCGAGAGCGATTTGACTAATCGTTCCTTTTGTGTCGCGACCCTTTCGCCAGTAATAACGAGCGGGAGAAGGACGTTTTCCGAGATGGTCATAGTCGGAATGAGCCCGAACGGCCCTCCTACCCCACCGATTCGCCGCCGGATTTCCCGCAACCGCCGCTGGCTCTGGCCGGTCACCATCTTGCCGAGGACCTCCACCGAACCGGCCTCGGGTTGCTTTCGACCAAGGATTATGTTGAGCAGACTGCTTTTGCCTGACCCCGAGCCACCCGCAATTACCGCGGAATACCCCGGCTCAATTAAGAGGTTGAGATCCTTGAATACCGAATCCCCCCGGTCCGACCGGAGCACAAGATTGTGTATTTCGATAACGTGCTGGGATTCAGCAGCCATGACTCGACCCCTCTACCGGTTTGACAGAGAACTGCCGATACCGTAGCTTAACACGAATCGTATACCCAACCGAAAGCATATAATAGATTGTATGATCGAACCCCGCCGACAACAAAATAAAAAGCTCCTCATCTCGCTTCTTGTTGCGCTGTCAATAGTTACGGTCAGCGCACAAGCCCAGGGATGGCAGACCGTTAAATTCCCGACTTCCGATGATCTCACCGGGATCGTCTTCGCCAGTCCGGACACCGGGTATGTAGTCACGCATTCGGGAAAAATTGCCCGGACAACCGACGCCGGCAAAACCTGGGGCGGGGTGGAATTGGCCAAATCATCGCTTGAGGATGTCGTCTTATCCGGTTACCGGTATCTGTACGTTTGTGGCGGTAAAGGGCGAATTTTCAAATCCGAAAACGGCGGCCGTGACTGGACTGATCGCTCCTATAGCGACACCAGCGTGACCATAGTAAGTATCGCAACCCTGAGTTCAAGAGACCTCCTTGCGACAGGACTCACTCAAGATTCCACCCGACGCAATGTCGGCGTTTTGCTGCGCTCCGATGATGACGGTCAATCCTGGGATCGGATAAATGTCAGCGGTACAGGATTCGGCGAAATGGATGTCGACAAAGACGGGGTCGTGCGGTTTGCCTCATGGGGATACCTTTACTCTTCGGCTACCGACGGCAAATCGTGGGACAAAATTCAGCTTCCAACCGGAAAACCGGGACGCACTCTTGATGTGGTGGGTAATACGGCGATCATGGCCGGCAATTTTGGGCAGATCGCCTACTCGACCGACCGGGGGAAGACCTGGCACAGTGTCGACATTCCGAAGGAAGAATCCCACTTTACTTCGGTTGTCTTGCTCGACGAGAAGCGCGCGTACATCGCGGGTACTGATTCCAAGGTGTACTACTCAGCCGACGGCGGCAAGACATGGAACCGCGAGTCCCTTCCGATTACCTGTGATATCTTCGGCCTGACCAAATCAGGCAACCGCCTCTGGGCGATCGGCAAATCCGGCGCCATGCTGTATAAGTCGATCAAGTAGTCTTGGTCAGACCGATCTTCTTGTGGTAGGTCGGGTTGGCAAGTACCGCGCCAGCGGGATGCCGACTACCCGACAAATGCGAAGCGGCGCACAACTAAATCAGCTCCCTACATGATTATCACAAACTTCCCGATCTGAGTGCGGTCTGCTGATTCGACCACCCAGTAATAGAGTCCCGCCACCGGCAACATCGTGTTGCGCGTGATCAAATCCCAAGCATCGTGCATCGCCTGCGGATCA
>CAYVWS010000106.1:0-9365 GCA_964455535.1 uncultured Ignavibacteriales bacterium
GCGACAACCTGACGTATCAAACCGACGAGGCCGATCGTCAGTTCACTTACCTGACCATTTTGGGCCTGGACCTCCTGAAAAGCGGGACCAGAATTCCCGATAACAAAGTTGATGACGACGCCCGCATATTCAAGCCCGAATGGGGGCTGCTGGCCTTCCCGAACCGTCGTCCCTTCGACACCGACACAACCTATCGGCTCCAGTCCGGAACGGTGCCGGTGCTGGCTGAACGCGTTCCGGACATTTACGATTCCCGCGATCAGAACCGATTCAAATCTTCCAAATACTATCTGCAGTTTAAATCCAAAACGCGCAGCTCAATTATACGCCTGAATCGAGTCAATATTATCGAAGGATCAGAGCGAATTACGCTTAATGGCCGCCCTTTGGTTCGCAATGTCGACTACTCGATTTCGTATGAGATCGGCCAGCTCACTCTTTTGAAAGAAGAAGCGCTTGATCCCAACGCTCAGCTCTCGATCGACTTTGAATACGCCCCCTTCCTGGCGCTTCAAAAGAAAACCCTGTTCGGTATGCGGGTCGAATATGAAGTCAGCAAAGACCTCCGGCTTGGGACTACTTTCTTGTACAAGTCGGACAAGGCCGAAGAACGCAAACCCCGCATCGGTCAGGAGACCTCTCGCGGGACGGTCGCCGGAGCTGATTTTAGCTTAAAACTCTATCCGAAGTTTCTCACCAAGGCGGTCAACGCGCTGCCACTGGTGACAACCGATGTTGCGTCGAGCATGACGGTTTCCGGTGAAATCGCGCAATCGCGTCCGAATCCGAACGTAAATGGCATTGCCTATATCGACGACTTCGAAGGAACGGTTGAGCAGGTGTCTATCGGTATCACGCGCAGCAGCTGGCGATACAGCTCGGTCCCCGAACCGATGAAACTACTCTCGGCCGGCGACAGCATTCTCGAACGCCGCGGCCGCCTGCTATGGTATTCTCCGCCCGCCATTCCGTGGGATTCCGTCTATAAAGGCGACCGCAAACAGGGAGAGGGCTCGATCGCTTTCTTCCGCATGGTATATCGTCCTAATACCGTCGGATTGGGACCGCTGAGGCCGACAGCTCCGGGCACCCGCTGGGCGGGTATCCAAAGCCCTATTCGTCCGCTCGATCAGGATCGACTCCGACTCTTTGAGGTACGGCTTCGCGGACAAAAAGGCATTATGCACGTCGACATAGGCAAGATCAGCGAAGACGTCAACAACGACGGCCAGGACACCAAGAGCGAAAATCTGGACGGCAACCGGGTTGTCGATTCAACCGAAGACGTCGGCATGGACGGTATCCCGTCAAGGTTGGAGACGGGTTTCGACCTCGACACTTTGCCCGACCCCGACCGCGACGACTTCGGCTCGTATCTCGGGCTGGGAATCAACGACCCCGAGTTCACCAGGCACCCCCCGCCGGTAGCGAAAGCACTTCTCACCGATGACTACAAGCGACGGATTGTCGATCCGAACCAAATCGACGCGTACGAGTGGATAAACGGTACCGAGCGAAACGTGATCGATCCTGCCACGGGCGCCGAGCCCGATCAGGAAGCGCAGATCGGCACTTCGATGCAATGGCAGAGCAATTACTATTCGTACACGATCGATCTTTCGGATACGACCTTTCTCGTGGACTCGTCCGAGAATGACAATGGCTGGCGCACCTTTCGTATTCCGATTCGAGATACGTCCATCAAGACATTTGCACATTACGGTCTTAACGGTCAGGCGCCCGATGCCTTCCAATGGAACGAAGCCAACTATGTGCGAATTTGGTTCGAATCGCCCGATACCGATACCGATACCCTGACTGTCGATGTCGCCAATTGGTACTTTGTCCAGTCGAGCTGGAAAGACACAGTCTATCCGGCAATCACTACGCCGCGAAAACCCAAGTTCTATGTGGCGTCGATTTCCGATGAAGAAAACTCAAACTTTACTCCTCCGCCTGGGGTCGAGGCCTACTACGACAAGACAAATAACGTAACCGAGGCCCAGAAGGCGATGGCGCTGGTGTACGACAGCGTGTTCTATCATGACACCTGTCTGACGGTCAAAGAGCTGTTGTCGATCGATCGGTATACCGGATACCGTAGGATGCAAATGTACGTCCACGGGCCGGCGTCGGCCGATCAGGATTCGATCAAATTCCTTTTCCGTCTGGGGACTGACGCGAAGAACTTCTACGAGTATCAGGTCTACCTTGACACCGGCTGGTCGGCGAAAAATTATGTAGACATAGATTTCAACGCCCTGACGGCCTTCAAAGATTCGGTGTTGCGTTTCCGTGATACGGCAGTGAAAACGCCGACTGATACCACTTCGGGTTACTACCGGATCAAGGGATCACCGAACCTGAATCAGATCCGCTATCTCGCCTGTGGTCTGGTCAATGAAGACACCACGTCGGGGAAAACGTTTATCAAGGGTGAGATCTGGGTGGACGAACTACGGGTGACCGACGTTCGCTCCGACGTCGGCACGGCCGTCCGCGCCGACCTTTCGGGACGTATGGCGGATCTGATAACCTACAGCGTCAATTTTCAATCGCAGGATCCGTATTTCCGCGGTCTGGCCAGCGCCACAAGGGGCGGCTCGCAGGATAATCTGGGAAGCGGGCGAAGCGACAAAAGCTGGGGATGGTCGCTCAGTCTGGCGATGCACAAATTCCTGCCCAAATCGTGGAATGCGTCGCTGCCGGTCAGTTTGAGTGCGTCGCACACCCAACAACTGCCGCTCCTGTCGACTAATTCCGATATTGTGCTGCCCGATAACGCCCGGTATGCGGAGCGATCGACCTCGGATCGCTCGGGATTCAGCGTATCGGAGAGCTTTTCGAAAAAGACGCGCAACCCGGTCTTTTCGGTGCTGCTCAATCGACAGAAACTTTCGTTTGCCTATTCCCGTTCCAACAGCCGAACGCCGGGCCAGCCATATAGTCTGAGCGAATCATACAATATCCGGGGAGACTACGATCTCAGCTACGGTGGTTTCCCGACCATTCCGATTTTTGCCTGGACCAAATCGCTTCCATATTTCAAGAAGTTGAAGACGGCACAACTCGGGTTGTATCCGAGCAGTTGGCGAGTGTCAGCCAACTACAACCGGGGCTTGTCGATTACGGAGGACAACAAGGCCAACCGAACTTCCAATTTCTCGCGAACTCTGGACGCCAACATGAACATCGACTACAAGATGTTCCAGACAATTACATTGAGTTACACGTATGCCACCCGTCGCGACTTGTCGGACACCAATGATGTCGATCTCAGTCTGAAACGATTCCATCCCGGACTTGAGTTGTCGTACACAACCTCATTCCGAACCGGCTGGAATCCGGGGTTATTGTCATTCCTGTCCACCAATTTCGGGTTTGCCTCCAACTACAGCGACAATTACGACCGTCAATCGAGTTCCCGGCGCGGCAACATGAGCAATAATTGGTCGTTAAGCGGCAGTTTCTCGCATCAGGCATTCCTGGGCGGGGCCGCACAGCGGACAGGCGGGCCGGTTGTCGGAATAGCCAAAGGCAAGGGAGCTGCGCCCAAAAAGAAGGGTCAGCCGTTCTGGGAACCTCCCCGCAAATTGCTTCGGTCGCTCACCAGCTGGATTAACCCGGTATCGTACAAGTACGGCGAGACGTACAACAACGCCACGCCGGGTATGGTGGAGCGCCCGGCTTTTGACTACCAACTCGGATTTCGCCGCACCGCCAATGTGGCCGTGACGAACCAATCATCGAGTCAGCCGCTGTCGAGCGAAAGTAACCAGTGGGAACTGGGGTCGGGATTTGTTTTTCTGGGCGGCATCGGGCTGGATGTAAAAGTCCGGCGTGACTTGTCGCGCGATCTGGTCAAAGTCGGGGATCGCACCGAGCGAGTTTCCAAGGGTTGGCCCGAACTCGCCATCAGAATTTCACCGTTCAAGTCTTTTCCGCTTTTCAAGAAGACCATCAATAGCTTCATCAAAGTGTTTACTCCGCGCACCGCGTATGGACGGCAGGTCAGGGAAGAGCGCAACCTCACGCGTGGATTTACAACCTCGACCTCGACCACCATTTCGCGCAGTCCACTCTTGGCGATCAACTTCAAGTTGTTCCGCGCGATGTCGATGACCAGTTCGTATGCGACGACGTCAACCGAGACCTTTACGTACTCTTCTTCCGACGGAAGAGAGTTGTCGCAGTCGAGATCTCGCACCAAAACCATTCTGATATCGAGTCAGTACTCTTTCTCCGCACCGGGCGGCATCGGATTGCCATTGTTCGGTAAAGTGAAATTCAAATCTCAGGTTTCCATCGGCACCGATATACGATTTAACTCTTCCTACAGCGAGGCCGGCTCGCAGGGGCAGCCGATCGCGAAAGGCAAAGACGCCACCGATTTTTCAGTCGCCCCGACCATCGGCTACACCTTCAGCCAGCAAATCAAAGGCGGCCTCACGGCCCGCTGGCAGGATTCCCGCGATGCCTCCAATACCAAGAGCCATACCCGTGAATTGCGCATGTGGGTCGAAATCCGCTTCTAATCAAATAGTGTTGACTTGCCGACTCCAGCCGCTCAGATTGCACCGATGACACGCAGACACCAATGGCCGCAGTTTTCGGCGCTGACAGCCGTCCTGATGCTCGGCTGTTCGGCAGGTGAGGTTTCGGCCCCGCCGTTCGACGGCTCTCGGGCGTTCGGATATCTCGAAGCTCAGGTCAAGTGTGGCCCCCGAGTTCCCGGAAGTCAGGCCTCAGCCGCGGCGCGTGCACTATACAGTTCACATTTCGCGTCGCTCGGCATGAGTATCGACTCACAGAAAGTGGCGTTTGTCGATCCGTACAGCGGCGACACGATTCCGCTGGTGAATATTATCGCTCGAATACATCCGGAAATTACACCGCGCATCTTTGTTGCCGCTCACTACGATTGCCGTCCACGGGCAGAGCGTGCGCGAGATTCCGCCAAGAGGGATTTGCCGATCGACGGCGCCAACGACGGCGCGTCGGGCGTGGCGGTGCTGATGGAGTTCGCCAATAGCTTCAAAGAGCAGGCGCCTTCGGCCGGTGTCGATCTGATCTTGTTGGACGGCGAGGACTGGGGAAAATCGGGCGATCTGGACTACTATTCGCTTGGCGCCAAAGCGCTGTCGCGACGATTGTCCAAAGAACAATATCGATTTGGAATTGTGCTCGATATGATCGGCGACCGCGATCAGTTGATCTATCGTGAGGGGTATTCCGAGCAATTTCACAAACCGCTCAATGACCTCATCTGGTCGGTCGCGGCTAAACTTCAGATCACGACTTTCAGAGACAGTGTCAAACACTCGGTGATCGACGATCACCTTCCGTTCAATGTGATAGGGATTCCGACCGTTGATCTGATCGATTTTGACTATCCCTTCTGGCACACCGATCAGGATACCCCCGACAAGTGCTCGCCGGAGGCGCTTTCAAATGTAGGAAAAGTGGTATCGCACATTATTTACAATCAAAGCATATGGCCGAAAAACTGATTGCACAGCCGCGGGATTTGCCGTCGGTAGAAGAAATCCTGCAGCATTCGCAGATTTTGCCCCATCTGGAACACCTGCCCCGGCCCTTCGGAACACTTCGTGTGCGGCAGGAAATCGACCGTGTGCGCACTCTGCTCGCCGACGGCGGAAAGCCGATTGCCTACAACGCGCTCATTGCCGTGATCGCCGACCGACTGCATCGCGAAGGTCGCAAGCGGATCGTAAGGGTGATCAATGCCACCGGCATTCTGGTGCACACCAACCTTGGTCGTGCGCCGCTTTCAGCTTTACAACTCAACCGCATGATCAAAACCATTGCGGGATACTCCAATCTCGAATTCGATCTTGAGACCGGCGAAAGGGGAAGCAGGGGAGAGGCGTGCGAGGCCTACATTGCGCTCCTGTGCGGCTCCGAGGCCGCGACCGTCGTTAACAATTGTGCGGCGGCGCTCTTTCTGATTCTCAATACACTCGCCAATCGCAAATCGGTCATTATCTCTCGAAGCGAACTGGTGCAGATCGGCGGCGGTTTCCGCGTACCCGATATTCTTCGCAAATCGGGGGCGAAACTGGTAGAGGTGGGGACGAGCAACATCACGACACTCGCCGACTATACCTCCGCGATCAACGATTCAACGGGCGTGATTCTGAAAGTCCACAAGAGCAACTTTGCTCTGACCGGCTTTTCTGAAGAAGTTTCTTTGCGACAACTGGCCGAGCTTGGAAAACTGAGAAACATTCCGGTGGTTCATGATCTCGGCAGCGGCGCAGTTGTGGCCACTTCCGGGACACTGGGGCAGGTCGAGACGACAGTCCAACAGTCAGTACGCGACGGCGCATCACTGACCTGTTGTTCCGGCGACAAGCTTCTGGGCGGACCACAGGCGGGAATCATCGTCGGAAATCACAAAGACATCGGCCTGCTCAAGAAAAATCCGCTATTCAGAACGATGCGCGTCGATAAGATCATGTTTGCGCTTCTCGAAGAGCTCGTCTGCTCATATTTGCAGAACAATTGGCAGAACGACATCGCACTCTGGAAACTTGCGTCAACACCGCTCGACACGCTCAAGTCGCGGGCCGAGAATATTCTCTCGAATGCGGGTAAGCCCGACGGAGTCACCGTTGTCGACAGCGAAGCCCAGGCCGGCGGCGGTTCACTACCGGAACAGCAAGTGCCGTCGGTCGCGATTCGCTTTGCGGCCGAACTCAAACCCAGAAAACTGATCGAAGCATTTCGCCGGCACGATCCTCCGATCATTGGCCGCGTATTCGAGAACTCCTTCCTGCTGGACCTCAAAGCGGTCGACGAATCCGAAGACAGCGTACTGGCCCACGCCATTGCGCAATTAGTTCGCCACTAAGGGGCCGCTCTATGCTTGTAGTCGGAACCGCCGGACACATCGATCACGGAAAGTCGTCGATTGTCAGACAGCTCACCGGTACCGATCCCGACCGCCTCCCCGAAGAAAAAGAACGGGGGATGACCATTGATCTGGGTTTCGCGTTCTACAAGACTCAAGGAAACGATGAAATCGCCTTCGTCGATGTCCCCGGTCACGAACGCTTTGTCAAGAACATGATCGCTGGTGCAGGGGGAATCGACGTGGTCATGCTGGTAGTGGCGGCCGATGACGGCTGGATGCCGCAAAGTCAGGAGCACTTTCAGATCATCAAACTGCTCAATGTCCGCCACGGCCTCATCGTCATCAACAAAATCGACTTGTCGACTCCCGAATGGGTGGCGATGCTGCAAGAAGAGATTCGCACCAAAGTCAAAGATTCATTCTTAGCAAGTGCGCCGATGTTTCCGGTCTCCGCTCAGACGGGCGTCGGGTTCGATCAATTAAGAGCGCATCTTGATCAGCTTCCTGCGGTTGTTCATCAGAAGCAGGACATTGGCAAACCGCGCCTCTACATTGATCGGTCGTTTGTACGTCCCGGTATCGGCGGCGTTGTCACCGGCACCTTGCGCGGCGGGTCGCTCTCGGTTGGGCAAACGGTATCTATTTGGCCGTCCTGTGCGAATGGCAAGATACGTTCACTGCAATCGACAAACAAAGATGTGGAGATCGCAACGCCCGGCCAACGAACGGCAGTCGCGATAACCGGAGTCGACAAAGATTTGTTGGTGCGCGGCGGAGTGATTTCTACCCGCGCCGACCTGAGTTATTTCAAAGAAAATTCTATTCTCGCGGTTTCGGTACAGATGCTGCCTGAGTCACCGGTCGCGCTCGAAGATCGGCGGCGCGTCTTTCTAATGGTCGGCACAACCGAAATGGAAGGGGAGCTTCGACTATTTCAGTCTGAGGCCCTTCGCGCCGGAGCGTCGGGTATCGCCTTTATCAAACCCGACGAGCCGATGCTCTCGCACGCCGGCGATCATTTCATACTTCGACTGCCGACCCCGATGGTGACACTCGGCGGCGGCACCATTCTCGATCACCTGCCAAGATTTCCTCGTCGACGTGAACTTGTGGAATTGGCGTGGCTGTCCGACCGCTTGCCGGACAATCTCGATCAGTGGATCATTTCCGATTTGAAAAAGCAGCTCTTTTTGCATCCGGAGTCCATCCTGGAGAATGCGGAAGTCGATTGTCGGGAGGTCAAATCGCGCACCGAGTCACTGGAGGCAGAACACCGCATCGGTCGGTTGGGTGATTTGTATTTCTACCTGCCTGCAGTCGCCGCAGCGAAGCTTCCCGTTACACAATCCATAAATCGGATCCTTACCGATCAGCCGCATTTGAAAGGTGCATCTACAGACCAAATCGCGCGCGCTGCCGAATTGTCACTCGAACGAACGACATTGCTGATCGATTATCTTGTGTCCGTGAGTGAGTTGACGCGGTCCGGTGAACTGGTCTCATTGCCGAACAAAGTTGCCGAATTGAAAGGCGTTATCAAGGAAGCTCACGATACCATCTTGTCGGCGTTGAAAACGGCGGCCTACGCTCCGCCTGCGTTAAGCGAGTTTTCCTCGCGCGGTAAGATCTACCAGCAGGCCATCGCCTACATGCTTGAAAACCGCACCGTGCACAAAGCCGGCGCGGACTTCTTGTTTCTTACGACGGCGTGGGAAGAAATCGTGTCACACATTCGGAAGTGCCTGGATGCCAAACCCTCATTGACCATCGGCGATCTCAAAGAACGATTCGGTCTTACCCGCAAGTGGGCGGTTCCGATTCTTGAAGAAACCGACCGGCTCGGCCTGACTGAACGTAAGGGCGATGTCCGCGTGAAAGGACCAAAGTTCAATGCGTAAGACTGTGTTTCACAACGGCCGGATACTGACTCAATGCCCGGGATTGTTTGCCGACTCAATCGCCATCGACCGCAACAAGATTGTCGGTGTCGGGGTTGGACTGAAGCACGATCCGCAATTCCGCTCGTTCGCGCAGTTCGATCTGAAAGGGAAGACAATCATCCCCGGCCTCGTTGACGCCCAC
This sequence comes from uncultured Ignavibacteriales bacterium, assembly GCA_964455535.1. Classification (GTDB taxonomy): domain Bacteria; phylum Zixibacteria; class MSB-5A5; order GN15; family FEB-12; genus JACRAV01. Next base: position 8,960 of record CAYVWS010000106.1, read on the forward strand.
ACCCATTTCTATTTCTGGGCTCAATCGCTTAACCGCATTTCACTTCAAGACTGCGACTCAATCGAAAAGTGTCTCTTGCGAATCAAGAAATATGCCTCGGGATTACCCGCCAACAGCTGGGTAGTAGGGGAGGGGTATTCGCCGGAACACTTTAGGAAGCGCGTCATACCCAATCGCGAGATGCTCGACCGCGTCACCGGCGGACGATCTGCTTTTATCTTCTCCAAAGATGAACACTCCGCCTGGGTCAACTCTCGTGCTCTGGATGCCGCCGGAATCAATGGGCGGACCAGACAGCCCGACGGCGGTGTGATCGAATTCGGCGACGATGGTCTCCCGAGCGGAATTCTTCGCGAAGGCCCGGCGTACGCTCCAGTCTACCGACTCATTCCCGGATCGGGAGAGC
>CAYVWS010000107.1:0-9354 GCA_964455535.1 uncultured Ignavibacteriales bacterium
TCAAAGAAGGTGACATGATTGTATCGGCCAACGGCAAGTCGTTGACGAGCACCGATGAGTTGGTGGATATGGTCGACGGCGCCGCTGAAGGAACAAAGCTTGAGTTTGCAATCAAGCGCGGCGGCGAGATGTTCAAAGTGTCGATCACAAAGACCAAGGACATGGGTCAGAAAATCATCAGGCAGACCAACTAAGTTATGAACCGACTGACCAGATACATTGCGTGCTGCCTGCTGGCGTGTGCCGCGATTTCACTCGCTTCCGAAGTGAATGCACAGTCGCCGAACTTCAACCAGCGCGACGACAAGTACAGAGTGCTGGGGCTCAAGCGGGCCAAGGAAGCGTACGAGGTCGCCAAGGCGGAGTACGATCGGCAAAAAGAGCTGTACACACGGCAGTTGATCAGTTCAGTTGAACTTGATCGCGCTCGCAATATTTTTGCCGACGCTGAAGTGAATTATCAGCAATCGCTACTGGCGGTGTTGTTCGAACAGCAGTATGTCTCGGTCAGTTCGGCGGTGAAGTTCTATGATCACAAGGGTCAGCGTCGGGTCAAACTGACGCTGGCCAATATGTCGAGCGGATCGGCCGAGGCGCAGAAGCTGATGAATCTGGATGACCCGATCTTTCGGTCGCTGCAGCCGGATATCATTAATAATGTCTATGTGTCGTTGTTGAATGACGGCGGCGCGATTATCAGTCAGCCGTACGAAGCAAAACTCAACGCGCTGAAGTTCAGCGAGCCGCAGACGATTGATTTCGCAATTCTGGAAGATCTCGACGCGGTGACCGTGTCGATCATCTACGGCAGCGGCTCACAGCGGACGCTCAAGATCTTTTTGGAAAAGGATGCGCGGGTCAACAAGGTGGCGGTGCATTCCGAGCAGTTCTCGCAGGAAGTGGAATTGGGCAAAGGGGCGACGTTCGACCTGAATCTGGAGTTGTATTCTGGAACAGCAAACACGTTTGGACTAGATGTCGTCGGATTACCAGCAGAAATCAGCCGGTATTTCCGCGACGGCGCCAGTCAGGCGCGTTTAAGTCAGGTCAGGTTCAGCGAGGCGACGCGCAGTAAAAAAGCGACGCTTGAAATCTCGCTGCCCGATCGTCCGACCGGGCCGGTGGTGATCGATCGGAACATTTCGTTTTTCGTCGTCGTCGCGCCGGCAGACAAAATGGCGACGATCAAAGCAGCGGGCGACAAAGAGTGGACGGCAGAAGAGCTTGAAAAACTGGATGTCGGCTATGCGCATCTGGATCTTGTTCCGCGCGGCAAAGGCCGACTGCTGGTCAAGGCGACGCAATTGTATTACGCCATCGATGCCGACGCCAGCGCGACGGTGCCGCTTGATCTGGTCAACGAGGGGAGTGACCGATTGGATAATGTCGTGCTGCAGCTTGACCTGCCACTCAACTGGACCAAAGTGATCGATCCGACCACGGTCGCGGCGATTGCGGTGGGGACCGATGCGACGGTGAAGTTGACGGTCACGCCGCCTGACGATGTCGCGCCGGGTAAGTACGATGTCCGGGTGCGCAGTTCGGCGATGTCGAACGGTCAGCCGGTGATCGGCGAGGACAAGACTATCACCGTGGAGATTCTTCCGGGGAGCAATGTCATCGGCACGATACTGCTGGTGCTGGTGATAGTCGGCCTCGTCGCGGGACTCGTGGTGTTTGGCATTCGACTATCGCGCAAGTAGCAATGAAAACGAATCAGAATATCGGAAGTGAGGAATTCATGGCGGAGACACCATATTTGGAATCAGTAGGATTGTGCAAGCGATACGAGGATGGTGTCCTGGCGCTTGACCATGTTTCGTTCGCGGTACGCCCCGGACAGATCTATGCCATGCTCGGGGCCAACGGCGCGGGCAAGACGACGACCATTAACATTTTTCTAAATCTGATAGAGCCCACCGAAGGTGAAGCCCGTGTGGCGGGGATCGCCACCCACAAAGATCCGCTGGAAGCCAAGGCGCATCTGGCGTATGTGTCTGAAAATGTCATGCTTTACGGCAATTTCACGGCGATTCAGAATCTCGAATTTTTTGCGCGACTCGGGGGCAAGCGCAACTACACGCGGCAAGACCTGCACGATATTCTGATTCGAGTGGGCTTGCCGGCGGATGTGCATCACAAGAAAGTCCGCGGCTTTTCCAAGGGGATGAGGCAGAAGTGCGGGATTGCTATTGCCATTCTCAAGGATGCGCCGGCCATTCTGCTTGATGAGCCGACCTCCGGTCTCGATCCGAAAGCGGGTTGGGAATTCAGCCGTCTGTTGGAGTCGCTCAGGCAGGAAGGAAAGGCGATACTGATGTCGACGCATGATATCTTCCGCGCCAAAGAAATCGCCGACACCATCGCCATCATGAAAGAGGGGCGACTCGTAATGGAAAAGCCCGCCGGGGAAGTAGCGCACCTCGACTTAGAAAAACTCTATATGGAATACATGGCCGGTCACGACACGCCGGCGGTTGCGGAGGGGTGATGCTCAAGACACTCATTGAAAAAGAAGTCCGCGACCTGTTGGGTTCGACCAAATTCGCCATTTCGTTTTCGGTCTGCGCCGTGCTGATTTTACTTTCGTTTGTTACCGGAGCGCAAAACTTCAAGTCGGCCCAGCGACAGTACGAAGCTGCCAAGACCGAGAATCTTCGTCAGCTCGACGGACTCACCGACTGGATAATGCTTCGCCAGAACCGAATCTTTTTGCCTCCGGAACCGGTGGCGGCGATTGTCACTGGGATATCCAACGACGTAGGAAGAACGATTGAAGTCTCCGGTCGTGGCGAACTGACTTCGCAGGACAGTCGCTTCGAAAACGAACCGTTGTTTGCAGTATTTCGATTTCTGGATCTTGAATTCGTCTTCGGTGTGGTGCTATCACTGCTGGCGATTCTGTTGGGCTACGACGCCATTTGCGGGGAGAAAGAACGGGGGACGCTGCGTCTTGTGTTTTCCAATGCAGTGCCGCGAGCAACCTACATATCCGGAAAATTAATCGGGTCGGCAGTGGCGTTGGTTCCGACGCTGATCATTCCGCTTTTGATCGGATGCCTGCTTTTGATTGTCATGGGGATTCCGATGGACAGCGCGTCGTGGGTGCGACTAGCCCTTGCCATAGGCACAGGACTGCTGTACTTCGTGGTGATGCTGACACTGTCGATCATGGTATCGTCGATGACCCATAGGACATCGAGTTCATTTCTGTCAATGCTCGTTATCTGGGTGATGGCGGTCTTTGTTGTGCCTCGTGCCGCGGTCCTATTGGCCGGAAGGGCAGTGGAGGTGCCTTCGGTGGATGAACTGTCGGCTAAAAAGCAGGCATTTGGCACACAGATGTGGGCGTCGAGTCGGCAGGATATGGCGAACTGGAGCTTTAAGGACAACGGCGGCGACCCGCAGGCGACGATGAAAGAATTTCAGGACAAGATGGAAAAGGCGGCCGACGAGCGTGATAAGAAAACGCAGGCGCTCACCGCACAGCTTAACGAAGATCGTGCGAACCGTCAACGGGTACAGCAGGGTTGGGCATTTGCGGCGGCGCGATTGTCGCCGCTGGCTTCGTTTTCGCTCGCGGTCACGTCGCTTGCGGGAACCGACCTGAAACTGAGTGATCGGTTTGTCGATGAGGCAGGCGCCTATCAGGATGAATACGCCAAGTTCATGAAGGCCAAAACCGGGATGGTGCCGGGGCGGGGCATGATTGTGATGCGCGTGGAGGAGAACGACCGCGAAAAGCCCAAACCGGTCGATCCGAAAGAACTTCCCGAATACACCCATCGGTCGATCGACACACAGACATCGTTGGCGTCAGCGATTCCGGGAATTGGCTTGTTGTTCATCTGGGGATTGGGCGCGTTCGCCGCGGCGTTTTGGGCCTTTTTGAGATACGACTTGAGATAAGCGAGGTGCGAGCATGTTTGGCGTGTTAGTTAATAAAGAATTGAAATCGATTTTACTGAGCCCGCGCTTTGTGGGGACGTTCTTGGTCGGCGCGGTGCTCATACTGTTGTCGGTCTTTGTGGGGATTCAGGAGTACCGTGCGGCGGTCGACCACGCGAGGACATCACAACAGTTGTCCGATCAGCGATTGCGGGAGGCGACTTCGTGGATGAGCGCGTCGACGCGCGCCTATCGCTCGCCCGACCCGCTGATGGTCTTTGTATCGGGGCTGGCGTTCGACGTTGGCCGCTGGACGAATATCGACACCCGGAGCGGTGTGCGGCTTCGGCACTCGCTGTATTCGGACGAACCGATTTACGCCGTCTTTCGGTTTGTGGATTTCACGCTGATTGTGACGGTCGTCATGTCGCTTTTCGCGCTGTTGTTTACCTACGACGGCGTGTCCGGTGAGCGCGAGAATGGCACGCTCAAGCTTGTCTTTTCGCATCCGGTGCAGCGCGCGAAATATATTGTGGCCAAAGCAACGGGAGCGTGGCTGGGCCTCATGGCGGCGCTGGCGATTCCGACCGTTCTCGCGATGCTGTTGGTCGTCATCTTCAAAGTGCCGTTTACCGCGGTTGACTGGTTCAGATTTCTTTTGCTGCTGGGACTGTCAGCGCTTTTCTGCGGCTGCTTTGTCGTGATCGGCCTGCTTATTTCATCGCTCACCCGTAATTCATCTGTATCGTTTCTGACCGGGCTAATGGTCTGGGTGGTGGTGACCTTAATCATTCCGCGGCTCGGCGTGATCACGGCCGGACAGATGACCTCGGTGCCGACAATTGCCGAACTTCAGGGACAGCGCGAAGCATTCGCCCGCGATCGATGGGACAAATTCACGCAGGAGGGCATGTCGCGCTGGAATGCCAACACCGACTCACTCGGCGAAGAAGCGCTGATGGCGCGAATTCAGATGGAAGATTCGCTGCGCCGTCAGGTTGAAAAAGATATCACCGACTACGAGACACAGATTTACAGCGGCCTGCGGCGCAAGAGCGAACAGCGAGAGCGACTGGCGTTGACTTTGGCGCGAATCTCGCCGGTGTCGGCGTATCAACTTGGGGCGATGGCGGTCGCGGGAACCGACCTGACGATGAAATCGAGATTTGAAGACGCGATGGATTCATATCGCGGGCAGTTTGCATCGTATGTCGACAACCAACAGGCGGCCAACCCCGGTTCGGGTGGAATCCGCATAGAATTCAATTCTGAGACGGGGATGAAGATCGATAATCCGCGCGACGCCGGTGCGCTTGATGTATCGGGTGTGCCTCAGTATACAGCCCCGCCATATTCGCTGGCTAGTGCGGGAGGATCGCTGGCAATAGATTTCGCGGTGTTGTCACTGGTGCTGTTGGGATGCCTGTTCGGGTCGGTGACCGCGTTCAATCGATACGACGTGCGATAGCGTTGTCGTTCTATCGAGTGGCACGAAAACGGCCGGTGACATTGTTCACCGGCCGTTTGCGATAGCTAATGTGAATTCGAACGACTATTTGATCTTGGTGGCGTCGCGCAGAGCGGGGGTCGACTGCAATGTGAGCGGCAGAGCGGTCGAGGAACTTACACCGGACGGATGGCCGCTTGAGGCAGCGGGCGGATCGCTCATGGTCCAGTTGTTCGGATCGGTCGGGTCGCCGCTCTTGTAGGTCATGCGCCAGTAGACTTCGAGCGGATAGTAGCCGGACCAGTCGGGTGACCAGTAGTCGATGTAGGCGTAAATGTCCCAAACTTTGGCTGAAGACTGCGTAATTTCCATTTGCTGCTGCGTGAGATAAAATACCCAGCCGTCGCTTAATCCGAAATTATCGTACGCAAACTGAAGCACCTGCGGATCGGTTTGCGCCTGCATAGCAGCGACAGCTGTTGTCGCAGTCGGCACAAACGAAGTGACGGTGACGGTGTCGTAATGGTTGACGGTCTTGGTTACCGTGTCATGGACGACGACATTGACGCGGACAGTGTCGGTACGATGAACGGTATCGACATCGTGAACTATCAACGTATCGACCCCCGAAACCGTATCGACCATATACACCGTATCGGGCGGGAGTTCGATGTATTTGGTGTCGTGAACGATCTCAGTCGAGGTGACAGTGCGTTCTTTGTCGCAGCCGGCGGCTGTGAACAGAAGCGCCAGAATCAGAAATGCACCGGCAAATCCCAAAAGTGCCTTCATACGGCCTTACTCCATAAAAGAGAGTGAATTCTTTTGAGATGAGATAGCGCAAGAAACGGGCCAACTGGTTGACGTCTTTGCTTGTGCCGGCATCACGCCTTGAATCAAGAGGTTGCGCGAGTCGGTGCGCCAGTAGGTGCGTGTCAGTGGAACCCAAGGTTGCAACCCCCTGCGGGTGACGGGGCTGTTCAAGAAGTGAACAGCGGCGCAAAGTCATCGATGCAGGGCGATCACTTCGGCGTCAGCGTGAACCGAATGGTAAGAATTCCTGCGATGTCGCCGTTGAATCCGGGATAGTGCGCCTTGAGATTATGCTCGCCGATGATCTTGCCTTTGGCCGGATCGATAGCCCCCTCAAGATAGAGGGCCATGCCGATGAGCGCGGTGGAATCATCCACCCGCAGATCGTGAGTGAGATTTTCCAAATTTACAAACTGGGTTGTAGTCGTGTCGTGCGGCGTGCCGCCCTTGTCCTGCGTATGCTCCGCGATCTCGACTTTGACCGACGACGACGAATCGTCCATGTAGCTGTATCCCATCGTGAGCAGGTACTTCTTGGCAGCGGCGTCTATTTCGAGCATAATCTGATCGCTGTTGCGAACTTTGCCGGAGCCGTTGTACTGGGTGCGGCGGGTCATGTCGTAGACTGTGCCCATTTCGGTCACGAGGTCTTTGCAGTCCTCTACAAGGGTGTAGGCGAGTTTAGCTGTGCCGCTGGTCGAATCCAGATAGGCCAGGCCGGCCGCCTGCTGTTCTTCGTCGGTAGCGTCGTCGGCGACTTGTATGCCCGAGTTCATCCAAGTGGCGGTGTTGTCGATTTTGGCAAGCATATCCATCGCTTTTTTCTGGGCGGCGGCGACATCGAATTGGCCGTTGTTCGAATGCATGGCGTCGCGAACAGTTGAGACGCTTGGTCCGCCGGTGCGCATGTCCAGTGCAAGGGATTTGGAAAACTGCCGTTCGATCGACGTCGAGAAGGCACAGGTACCGGCCGTCGGTGTGACGGTGCCCTGCGAAGTTGCTTTGAATATGATCTGATACTGCAATTGCCAGCCCGGCGAATTGAAGAGCTCCTGCATATCGGCGGCGCGGACGGAAATTGGTATGACCAGGAAGATGAGTCCGATTGCGAAGAAGTGACGTGCGATGCTTCTGTTCATGGGTCCTCCCGTTATGGATAACCATAGTCTATGATGACGTCGGATCATTGGCAAGAAATAAAGATCCCGTCAAAGCGTGAAATTCCGACGCATGGCAGCGTCGGTTTGACGGCCGACGCGGGTTACCAGCGCGGGAAAGCTGATGACGTCGGCGCGTGTCGTACGGAAATTCACGATACAGGCGCGAAGCGCGAACTTGCCGCCGATCATCGCTACCGACACGAAGGCCTCGCCCGACTTTTCGATTTCGACCATGACTTGTTCGTTCAGTTTGTTCAGGTATTCGGCGACCGGGGTTTCTCCAACGCGCGATTTCAGATCGGACGGCAAGTAGCGAAAAGTCGCGATGCTCAGGTATTGTGTGAAGGATTCTATTTCGGGCTCCTGCGAAAGCGCGTCGAACAGGTCGCGCGAGAGGGCGATGTCGTCATCGATCATCTTCAGATATCCCAACCGCCCGACCTGTTGAAGAGCCAGCCAGACTTTGAGAGCGCGAAAGCCGCGCGAATTTTGCATGCCGTAGTCGACGAAATTGATGACTTCGCGATCGAAGTGGTAATAGGGCGGGTGGTAAGAAAAAGCGTCTGTCATTCGCTTTGGATCGCGCACCAGCGCACAGCCGATTTCGAGCGGCATATACAGCCACTTGTGCGGATCGATAGCCACCGAGTCGGCCTCCGAAAGTCCGGCGAGTTCTTGGGGAGCGAGTGACGCTTTGGCGGCGAAGCCGCCGTAGGCGCCGTCGACATGAAACCACAATTGTTCGTCGCGGCAGATTTTGGCGATGTCGTACAGCGAATCAACCGCGCCGGTGCTGACCGAGCCGGCGGTACCGACCACAAGAAACGGTTGATGTCCGGCCCTGCGATCCGAGTCGATGGCGGCGCGAAGAGCCGACAAATCCATTCGCAACTGTTGATCGACCGGAATCCAGCGAATTGAGTCGGTGCCCAATCCGAAAAGATCGGCGGCCTTTTGTACCCAGGTGTGGGTTTCGGCCGAGCAGAAAATGGTCATGTGCGAAGCAGCGGAGTCAGCGGATCCCTTCATGCGCACATCCCACTCGGCTTTGGCAACGCGGGCCGAAAGAAATCCCACGAAATTTGCCATATTGCCACCGCTGACTAAAATTCCGCCGCACTCGGTCGGGTAACCGATCAGATCGGCGATCCAGCGGATTGACTGTGATTCGATTTCGGCCGCGACAGGTGAGAGTTTCCACGCGCCGCAATTGGGATTGACCGCCGCTGCCAGAAAGTCGGCCAAAATACCGATAGGGGCCGCGCCGGCAGTGATATATCCCCAGAAACGGGGATGACCGTTGTAGAGCGAATGCTCGAAGAGCACTTTGGTAATGTCAGTTACAAGTGTGTGCGGGTCAGCGGCCGTATCAGGAAGGGCGCGAGCCGAATCAAGCAAAGAGCGAAGCGCTGCCGGCTCGGTTGATTTCGTGACGGGTCGATTCGGGAGCGATTCGAAGAGCGTGGCGATGTCATCGACTAGTTGATGGCCGATTTCCTTGAATTGTTCGGATGTCATTTGAATCGATGCGTTGCGGTCATCGTTCTTTTGGTCGGTCGAATTCACGTAGCGGTCTCCATGCGCAAATTGTCGAGATTGGAAGCGTATTGGTTGAAAATATACGTGTCCGGTCGACAATGACCAAGGATCAAGTGGCGGCTTGCAAAGATTCGATCTAAGTCTGTTGATCAGGACTTAAAGATGTCGGTGCTCATGTATTTCAATCCGGAGTCGACCATGAGTGTGACGACGGTGGCCTGCGGACCCAAGCGCTCGGCGACTTTGAGTGCGGCCAGCACATTGGCCCCGGAGGATGTTCCGGCGAAGAGGCCTTCCTCGCGGGCCAGACGACGGGCCATCACTTTGGCATCGGCCGTGGCGATCGGAATGATTTCGTCGACGAGCGAGAGATCCCACAGCGGCGGCGTGTACCCGATGCCGACTCCTTCGATTTTGTGCGGGCCGGGCTGACCGCCCGATAGCACAGCCGACTCGGCCGGCTCAACGATTGCGAGTTTGATTTTCGAATTGTGTTTCTTAAGCGCG
>CAYVWS010000108.1:0-9276 GCA_964455535.1 uncultured Ignavibacteriales bacterium
GATTTTGTGCGGGCCGGGTTGACCGCCCGAGAGCACAGCCGATTCGGCCGGCTCAACGATTGCGAGTTTGATTTTCGAATTGTGTTTCTTAAGCGCGGTGGCGACGCCTCGCGAGGATGCCGCCGTTCCGGCACAGTGCACGAAGGCGTCGACACGGCCGCTGGTCTGATCCCAGATCTCCTCGCCAAGTCGATAGTAGCCGGTGATACTGTCGACATTGTTCAGCTGATCAGTCCAAAAACAGTTGGGCTCACGGGCGATTTCTTTGGCAGTCGCAATCATATCGAGGATGAGCTTTTTTGTGGTCAGGCCGCCTTCGCTTGGAACTAAAGTCAATTCAGCGCCGAGTGCCGTCATGTGGCGGAGTTTTTCCGCGCTGAAGGCGTCGGAGGTGACGATGCGAATGCGGTATCCTTTGGCCAAGGCGACGAGGGCCAGCGAGATACCGGTGCTGCCGCCGGTGTACTCGACAATTGTGTATCCCGGTTTCAAGCGACCGTCCTGTTCGGCGCGCGCGATCATCGCCTGCGCGGCACGGTCTTTCATGCTGGCGGTCGGGTTCTCCCACTCAAGTTTGGCATAAATTCGGGCAGACCCTTCGGGCACAACTTTGTGCAGCTGCACAAGGGATGTATTACCGATAGCGTGGAGAAGTGAATTTGTCACTGGTGTTCATTGCTTTCGCTACAACCTAGAGTGGGTGCGAGGCATATTCAGCACTTGGCCAGTATGCGTTTAGCGACCAGGCGGCGACGCAGACTCGCAGCTCCCGAGCGCGGTGCGCGTGCCAGATATCGTTCGCACACTAAAGCTGTGTACGACATTTCTTTCTTGGCGGAAGGGAAATCCATTTCGCTCAGGGCCAGGAGAGTGTAGAAATACTGAAACCGATGCCATTTCCCTTCGCCGTCGCGGAAGAATTTCAGGATGCGCATACCTCGTTCAAGCCAATCTTCATCGCCTTTCAATCCACCGGCAGTGATATGACGCCACAACGCCGGGTCGCATGTCCCGCAGCAGAACAAGTTCTTCTTTGCGAGTCGGGCTCGCCTCAGTGACTGGCGCATGCCGTCGTTCGCCAATTCAAGCGCCGCGGCGACACTTTTCGACGGTGATTTCAAAAGCACAAGAGCCCGGCAGGCCTCTTCGCCCGAGACATGTCGAAGCGATGCGCTGGGAGCGAGTCTCTCACCGGTAAATAGCTCTATACCGGTGCGAAGCTCAGCTGCTGTTGGAGCGAACATATTGGCATATGATCCGGAGAGTCCCTGGCGACTCGCGATCCACTCGGCGGCTTCGTCTCGTTCCCGCGCGCCAAGCGGGCGATCGAAAAAGAAGGAATCGTTTATAGAATCCACGGTTTGGGACAAGCTACGTCGGTTAACCTTCATCAGCGTACCATCGCCGGTCACGACTCAAATTCGCTTGCACTATTGTTCGTCTTTTTTGTCGCTCTTCGCGTTTTGAGCGACCATTTGGGCCAGCCACGCATTGAATAAATTGCCGGTCTTTGAACCATCGCCACCCTCGACCAGAATCTGGGGTACGATCTGAATTTTGCCGGCGGCAATTTCCTGAATCAGCTTAATAACCGCCACATTCTGCTGGCCGATTGCTTCGGTCTGAGCGACGTACGCCGCCGCGACACCGTCGCCTTCGATTCTGCTTTTGTAAGAATTACCGTCGGCCACAAGAATGGTTGATTCCTTGGTACCTTGAGCCACCAGGATGGAAGATTCTCTCGTCCCCTGGGCCTGAAGAACGATTGAGCGGCGGTCGCCATCGGCCTCTTTGACCCTGGCTTCCGCTCTGTCGTTGTTGATGTCGATGGAGAGTTTGGCATCGATAACGTCTTTCTGTTTGTCTGCCCTGGCTGACTTCTCCATTACTGCGATTCGCTTCTCCTGCGCGAGCGCTTCCTGATCGTACTGGGCTTGCTGCTGGTTGGCGATTTCTTTTTTGGTTTGCGTATCCAAGAGGTCTTTGGGAATGTCAATGTAGGCGATCAGCAGATTCTGTGCCTCGACATTGTACTCGGAGAAGCGCTCCTTGGCGTGGGCCAGCGCCTCGGTCTGCAAATCGGTGCGGCTTTGGAAGAAATCGATCGCTTTCTTTTCGCCTGCCTTGTTTCTAAAAGATGAATCGATCAGCGGATGTACAATTTGATCAATCAGATTGGCCACCGAGCCGAACCGTGCGATGATATACGCTGCGTTGCCGGGCTGAATGCGGATTACCATGCGGACATTGACTTCCAATTGGAAACCGTCTTTCGACGTTACTTTCAGCGGGTCAAAGCTGTAGAGTACGCCGGCCGCCTTGGCCTCCGATGGCTTGACGCCTTTGACTTCGGTTCCAATTCTTCCTTCCGAAGCCCAATCGATAGTCACTGCCGATGTCGGCACCTGGTAGGCGGTGAAGGCGATGGTATTGAGGTTGTATTTTCCGGGAGCAATCGGTTCGCGCCAAATACCGCGGGTGTGCTTGTCGGTAATCAGTATGGTCTCGATGCCTTCGTGGATCGGGCCGCCGAGTTTGCCTTCTCCCGTGCTTATCTGAGGGCCGACATGAGACTCATCAAGTTCGAGTCCCACGTTTGACCGGATAACTGCGACATATCCGGGCAAAACTTCAGACACATTCTCTACTTTTACATCGAACAATTTCGGATTGATATAGTATTTCCCGGGCTGCAGTGTGTCCAACTGCGGTCCTCGGAATCCGTTGCTGTCCACGAACAGTTGGCCGTTTTGATATGATTTGTGATCTGATTCAGTACCGGCAGAAGTGCCGGCTTTCGGAGCGATAATATAACCGGCCGGTAGGGGAATGCCGTCTTTGGCTACCGCGATGCCGATTGTGTTTTCGGCAATGTTCACAACCGGCGCCTGGATTACATTGAACAATCTGGTGTTGATTCGATAGGTGCCGGGGCGCAAGATCCCGACCTGAGGTCCTTTTCGGCCGTGGTTGGCAAAGAACATCTCCGCATCCTGAAATTGATTGCACTCGACTTCGTCGGCCAGCACCCGTCCTTTAGGCAATGGCTCACCGTCGATAGACTCGACCATGCCGATACTGTCGATATCGATGGCTACAACCGGTACTTTGGTAATAGTGTAGACGATCGGCAGTCGCCAGTAGAGTCCGGGCATCAATGTTTTCGCCCGCACACCGATCTCGCCGTGGCGCGCGATAATCTGCCCTTCGGGCATAGTCTTGCCGAGCATGTTCTTAGTCAGGATTCCGACCTGATTGGGGCCAATCAGGTAGAACCCCCGAAGTATGATCATCAGGACGATCAGGACACCGATTCCCCAGGGAATATAGGGAGTGTATTGCTCCAACATCACGCTCCTCCGTCGTATTTATGCTCGCTGCTCTGTCGCACAAGAGGGGTGTGCTCCGGTATTGGCGCACCCGACCGGTCTTGTGTGGTAGTGGTACTTCTATGCAAACATTGACAAATGTGAATATAATGGGCCTGAAACCAAAGACAACTCGTTTCTGTCGGGAACGAATCTGGTGTGCTACGAAAATACTTTGGCGGGAAATTGGTGGCGGGGGGTGCCTTTCCTTTCTTTGGAGGATATTAAGCCAATAATTTCTATCCTCAAGGTGGTCAAGTCAAGGTCGGCGTGAGCCCCTCCTCACAAGCGTGCCATTCGACTAGACCCGTATCTCGTATAAATACAAAAGAACCGAAATTATGCTTGACGCTATCTCCGTGCATAGCTAAGAAAAGACTTAGGTGCGCTGTTGGCAGGAACGGCGGCAATTTCGATCGCACGACTAGATCTGGCCGATTAGAGCCGGGAATCTTCCAGTTTGGAAAGGGGTATACAAACTACGGCGACGACCACCAATTAGCTCAAAAATAGTTAAATTTAGGCACTTTCGTCTTGACAAGTGAAATTCGCTCTTGTATTTTGCAGTTGGCATGGTCATCGTTGTCCATTGTCACGAGCACACCGTAGCACTGTTTAGAAAAGAGCAACGTCGCTTGGGCGCACTCGCATTTGTTGCGACAGGTCACAGGCGTACGCCTTGTAAGTGCAAAAGTATGGTCGGCCGTTGAGCCGGGGAGGTGAGCAGAGCCAAGAACTGATACCTTCGGGACGAGTGGGTATCAATCTGCAGATAAGACAGTAACATTCTTCCTCTCGTTTTTGGGATTGCAGCACATCGGCAACCGCCAATATCTGCCATAGATCTACACCGATAAGTCCCGCGAAGTATGCGCCTACGCTAGTACTTTCTTCTTCGATTTTTCTTCGTCGCGGGCGATTAGCGAGCACATTTGAACAACTATATACGCTTTCACGGCGCATTGGTCATGGGGACCTTTTGCCGGAGAGCAGAATTCGGGGAGTAGGTCGTGAGAAAACGCGTATTTGGAGCCATTGCGGCGTGGTTGCTGGTGGCAGCGGCCGCCAGTGTGTTGGCAGTTCCGGCCCCACGATGGGCGGATGCCGACAAGCAAGACAAGAGTCTGCTCAATCGAGAATCGAATCGTTCGGCACTCGTGTCTGTCCAAGCGGTGACTAACGAGTCTCGCCTTGTGGGAAAGACATCGGTAGTACCTGAGCAATTGACCGGGCAGGCAGGACAATGGCAGGGGCGGCAAAGCGACCTGTCTTCCACTGCTTCGGCGATGACCGTGTGGGTCGATGACAACTGGGTAGGCACACCCATAGGCAATTCAGTGGGCGGACACACATTTGGAACCGACGCCTTTGCCACTATCCAAGACGGTATCGACAATGTGTTGGCCGGCGGCACGGTCAATGTCTATCCCGGCAATTACAGCGAGACGGCATCGGGCCGGCTGGTTTTGGGCGTCAGCGGGCCGTATCAGTTTGGGTTGTTCATCGCTACCTACAAGAGCGGCATAACCGTTCAGGGTATCAATGCCGGCGGCTCGCCAATAACGTCATTCGGCGCAGTGGTCGCGAATGTCCAAACAAACGCCACCAACGGCTTCGGCCCTTCGGGGGTATTCGTCGAAGGGGACAATGTGACGATCACCGGGCTGAACATCTATCAAAACCCCGTTCTGGGTTTGAACAAGACAGTAGAAGTGATCGGCGATGCCTTCACGATGAAGTACTGTCGGCTGACTGACGGGATGTCGCTGTACTTCAACGACTGGCGGTATGATACCGGCACGAATACGTCGTGGATCAAATCTTACAATATCGACGGCAACGAGTTTACACTTGGCACAAGTGTCGATATCGCCTCGGGGGCGGGGTATTCCGGTCCGGTCTCCGGGCGGAAGATCCTCAACAACTCGTTCGATCTAGATGGCGGCGACTGGAATGCGATCAGCTTCAACGGTTCCGGCACAGGGGTGCCGTGGTTTGTCTTTTCAGTCGGCGGCGCGGTGATCACGGGGAATTCGTTTGCCGACGGTTCGCCGCAGTATATTCGCGCACGTGGCGACTACGACAATAGTCAATTCGACTGGCAGACGTATTACACGTCGAACACTTATGACCGCCACTCAGTCATCGTTGTCGGCGGGCTTTGGAGTAATGGTGTTCGCGAGTACTCGTACACCAGCGGTTCGTATACATTCAATCATAGTCGGCGGATCGGCTCGACTATTCAGGGAGAAATTGCCAACGCGGTGGCGGGCGATGCGGTTATGGTCGGCAATGGGACCTATGTCGAGAATGTCGTGATCGATAAGGGGATTGCACTGACCGGGTCAGGCACGGCGACTTGCGCCGTCCTCCCGGCGCTGTCGGCTCCCAATCCGGGAGGTGGCGGTTCACTGCCTCCGGGAGCGAGCAACATGATGCTGGTGCAGGCGAGCAATGTGACCATTTCCGGGTTCACCCTCGATGGCAACAATCCGTCGCTGACCAGCGGTGTCTTGAGCAGCGGCATCGATGTCGATGCCCGCAACGGGATCATCACCAATCATGCGGCCGGAGTGTATCAGAACCTGACCGTACATGACATGACCGTCAAGAACATCTATCTGCGCGGTATGTACGCGTCGACGGGTGGGACATTCTGGTTCCATCACAATACAGTTCAAAACGTGAACGGCGAGTATGCCTCGATCGGCTTGTTCAACTTCGGCGGGTCGGGGAAATTCGAGTACAACAATGTCGCCGACTGCAATGACGCCATTTCATCGAACTGGTCGACCGGTTGCCAGTTCCTGTTCAATACTGTCAGCAATTCCGGAAGCGGCGTGCACACCGATAATGCCGGCAATTACGCCGGGAGTGTCGCCGATCTCATTAAGGGGAATGTAATCAGCAACAGCGCGCTGTACGGGTACGGCATCTTTGTATTCGCACCGTATATCGCGCCGACTGTGACGGAAAATACGATCACCAATTGCGATGTCGGATTTTCCTGCGCGGGCGCTTATGCCGCAGTGACGCCTGTGTTCACCAATAACGTGATTGATGGTATGGCCAAAGCGAACAGCACCGGACTGTACATCACGACCCAGATCTGGGGATACACGCCTGGGAATTGCACCGTCATGATGAATGGCAATCAGGTGCTGAACAATGTCGATGGCGCCTACTTTGAAGCCGATGCCGGCTACACTTGCACTGTGACCGCTCAAAATAACAGCATCAGCGGCAACAGCAGTACCGGCGCGCTGAAGGCGACGGGTACTTATGGCGCGGGCACGTTTGCACTGAACTTGACTTCCAACTGGTGGGGCGCAGTGAGCGGGCCGCTCAATGCCTCGACCAACCCGGCGGGCACCGGAAATTCCGTCGACAACGGCATCAAATACTCACCGTGGGTGGCTTCAAGCGGGTCAGACTATGATCTGGGCACCGTTGGCTGGCAGTCGGATTTGCATTTCGTCGGCGTGTCGACCAACGGCACCATTCAGGAAGGGATAAATCTCGTTGTCGGCAGCACAGTATATGTCGCGGCAGGAACATATGCCGGACAGGTTGTCATGTCGGGATTCGCCGATCTGAAACTGATCGGTGCAGGTGTCGGTGCGACGATTGTTACCGCGCCTGTAGCGGCTATGACACATTATTTCATGACCGGGTCAAACAAGAACTATGCGATTTTATCGGTGGAAGATTGCGCTTCGACCAAGATCAGTCACCTGACGGTTGACGGTCTCGGCAAAGGGAACAGCAATTATCGATTCGTCGGAATTGGATATCGTAACTCCGGCGGCGCAGTCGACACCTGCACTGTTCTCAACATCAAGGACACGCCGTTTTCCGGCAGTCAGCATGGAGTCGGCGTGTATGCGTTTGCCGACAACGGCACCAACCGCACACTGGCAGTGAATGGCACACAGGTGACGGGTTTTCAGAAGACCGGTATTGCGCTGAGCGGCGCGAATCTTACGGCAGCCGTAGGTCATTGTACAGTGACCGGCGCCGGCCCGACAACGGTGACGGCGCAAAACGGCATTCAATTGGGACCGAATGCGTCCGGCTCGATCAGCTACAATACCGTGAGCGCGATTTCTTATACCGGTCCGTCGTACGCCGCCTCGGGACTGCTTGCCTGGGGACCCGGCACGGTCAATGCTGATCACAACACGGTGACGAACGCCCACGCGGCGGCCTACTGGTCGGACGCGCCGGGTTCGTTTATCGACAACACCGTCACCCAGTCGTTTGCCGGCACGGGGCATCACGAACTCTACGGATTCCTGGGAGTTCACTCGACTACGGGAACGATGGCGAGAGTCAAGCCGGATGTTATCGATTTGGAAGTGGCGAGGAATCGAGACATCAGCGGTTCATCGGCACCTCAGACCAACACTGTGATAGTCAGCGGCAACACCTTTGACGGTGCCGACGCCGACACCGCGTACGGCATATACGAGTATGCCTACGGCACGTCGCTTGTGAATATCACTATCGATGGCAATCACATCACGAATTATCAGGAAGGTGTCATTCTCTACGAAGACGGCGCGTCGGCCAGTATCACGGCGACGATGGATGACAATCTTCTGATAAGTAATGAACTGGGGCTGGACAATTATGGCGCGACCGCAAGTGTTGAGCGCAACACGTTTGCCAACACGGTCAACGCTTCGGATGATGCGGCCGGCAACTACTACAACCAGAATTGCTGGCATGACTATTCGGGAACCGGGTCGTATGCGATCGGCGGCGGAGGTGGGAATGCGGACAACAATCCGAATTCCAACTGCGGGCTGAATATGACCGGCGATACGATCACGTACAACTGTTCGGGCAATTTCCAGCTGACCTATTCGGTCGGCGATATTGTGCAGGCGCTGGACTACATTCGGGTAAAACTCGAATTTCCGGCCGAGCTAACACCGGGAACACCGGTTGTTCTCAATGCTAATTATTCTCTGCTTCCCACAGCGCCGCCGACCAATCATGGCGCGGGGGAGATGGACACGATGCAGGTCGAAATGATCGTCTTGTCGGGCGCACAAGACGGACCAGCATCACTTTTCCGCATACCGTTCTCGGCAACTTCTGGACCGGCGTATCCGTCGTACATCACCGAAATCGACCATCTCTTGCGCGACAGCAACAATGTCACTCTGGTCGTGCCGCCCGCTTCGCCGACCGTGCTGTTGGCTGACTGCGCGACTCCGACGATAGTGGTCAACTCACCGGCCTCCGGAGGATTCTATAATGTCGCACCGGTACTCAACCTGACTGCTTCTGATAACCTCAGCGTGGCAGCGGTGTATTATCAGATCGATGGCTGCGCGGGTGGCGGTTGGCAGGTACTGGCGACCGGACTGTCGGGCATGGTCTACAATAATCCATCCTGGACGATCCCCGGTTTTGCCGGCCTAAGTGAAGCGAATCACTGCGTTCGTTTCAAGGTGATCGATATTTCCGGGCACGCTAATAGTGACACTTGTTCGTACAGTTGGTGTTTCACCAAAGACGTAACTCCGCCGGTACCGCCGACCAATCTGGCTGCGAAGCCGGGTCATAACAAAGTCCATCTGACCTGGACTAACTCCACCAGCGCCGATGTCGTGGGTGTTCGATTCCAGCGCGTCAAGTGGACCGACTATCCTGAATATGGAAGCCAGCCGACGCCGACAAGCGCGCCGGCTTATCCGACCTCACACACTATGGGCACGACAGTGTTTGACAGCGCCGCGAGTGTCTCGACAGCGGCCGGCCACGTCGACATAAGTGGTCTTTCCAATGCCACGCGAGACATCTATTATTACGGGGCTTTTGCCTACGACGCCGCCGGCAACTATTCAGTCGCGGCGGTTTCGGCGCAGGGCAGAGCGACTTCGTACTGGCTGGGCGA
>CAYVWS010000109.1:0-9113 GCA_964455535.1 uncultured Ignavibacteriales bacterium
CTCACGCGTATGCGCCGCTCGCATGTCTGCGTGCTGCCGTCGATCCGCGAAGGGTGGGGTCTGACCAATATCGAAGCCAACGCGGTCGGCACAACGGTGGTCGCAGCCAATTCCCCCGGTCTGCGCGATTCGGTGCGCGACGGCGAGACCGGATTTCTCTACGAATACGGCAACACCGATCAATTGGCCGATCAACTCAAGACAATCCTAACCGACCCGACGTTGCGTCAAAAACTCGAGGCCGGCGGATTGGCGTGGGCCGAAAAGTTCAGCTGGGACGACGCGGCCCGCAAATTCGAAGAACTTCTTCAGCGGATTGTGAGGGAGAAGAATTCATGACCGGCGCCAAGAAGGCAATCTATGTCGGACTCGGGATAGTAATTTCGGTCGTTCTCATTATTTGGCTGTTCAAAGATATCAATTTCCGCGAACTGGGAAATGCGCTCGCTACCGCAAACTATTGGTGGCTAATACCGAATATCGCGCTTGTTGCATTCGCAATGCACCAACGGGCGTTCAGGTGGAAGTTTATGCTTAATCCGATCAAGCCGGTGCCGTTCGGCAAACTTCTGTCGGCGACCTGCATCGGCTTCATGGCGAACAATGTGCTTCCGCTTCGACTGGGCGAATTCGCCCGCGCCTATTCGTTGGCCTATCAGGATAAGGAGATCACCAAGTCGGCTTCGCTGGCGACCATCTTTATCGAACGCATGGTGTTCGACTTGGTCATGCTTCTGGCCATCTTCGGGCTGGTCGTCTACGGTTCGCATTTGCCGATGCAGGAAGCGATGGCTGAGGGCGCGATGGTCGCAGTAATAGTCGCGATCGTCGGCATTGCATTTGTGCTGGCTCTGGCGCTTAAGCCCGAAAGCTCGGGGCAGATGATCGCCCGCCTATTTCCGTTCCTCTCGCCCTCGACGCGCGAGAAGATTGTGCAGACCGTCATGAAATTTGCCAAAGGGCTCGAATTTATCAAAAGCCCGCGCGATCTGGGCATGGTCTCGGTGCTCACCGCTATCCTTTGGTTTCTGATGGGTCTCTCCAACTGGTTTGTCTTTCAGGCCTTTGGTTTCGACGCCCCCTTGGCCGCTTCGTTTGTGCTTCTGGTCGTCGTTTCGGTCTCAATTCTTGTGCCGTCGTCGCCGGGATTTGTCGGAGTCTACCACGCCGGCACAGTCTGGACTCTTCTGAACTACGGCATCGACAAAGAGCACGCCCTCTCGTTTGCGCTTGTTCTCCATGCCGCCCAATATATCCCGATCACCATCATGGGGTTCTACTACCTCCGCAAATCTCACCTGTCGTTGGCCAAGCTCGAAGAGCAGTCGACCGGCGATTAGACCTATTGTAGGGCGCTCCCTCTTTGGACGGCAGGTTTTTTACCCCGTTCCCTCGCGACTTCACCCTGACCTTGTCGAAGGGTCTCCCTGTCAATCAGTTCAAACTTGACTCTCCAACCCCTACCAAATACCATCGCCTGTCATACCTGAGTTGGGAGAATCGGATGCGAATTGTTCTGGCAATTGTACTGGTAGGCGTGCTGATCGGCCTGATTGTGTTCAAATCGGGCCGCGATCAATCGAAGGTCGACGAGGCCTTCCGGCAGGGAGTAGCCAAAGCCCAATCCGAAGTCGCCGCGTATCAGAAACGGGCCGAGTCGCTGCGCGTGTCCACCGATCAAGCTCGCCTGGCGTGGGCTGATTCCCTTCGCCGTCATGATTCAGTCTTCACCGCGTATCGGGATTCGGTGCGTGAGGTCATCGCCTCGCAGACCGATCAGATCAAGCAGCTCCAGAAGAAAACGCGCACGTCCACTAAGACAAGCACCGGCGGCGCCACCGCTTCGGCAACCAAATCGAAAACCACCGCCGCCGTTCCGAATAAGCATCTTGAGATTCTCACTTACTACAAAAACCGCTATCAGACATTGCCCGGTGATCTCTCGGCGTACGAACGCAAAGCCGCGCTGAACGAAATCCGACAGGAGACGATCACCAAATTCTCGATCAGCATGGCCGACCTCGATCAATTGCGCAAGGCGAACAAGCTCGACTACTGACAGGTACTGCTCCGATGAGCAACATGGGACGACGACAAGAATCCGACTTCGCTGAAATCTTAGTCGATCAGTTGATCCTTGAATCGTTCGCCAATGAGCAGTCGGCCTATCATGATCGCAAAGAGAACGCTGCGCGCCGGCGACTACTCGCACGCTTTCAGTCGCGCCTCAAGTGGCACATCGACCACTCGCTTTCTATCCGTCAGAAGCAGGTTATTCGGGCCTATCTGCGAGGCCACCGGGAGCGTCAGATTGCCGCCGATCTGGGGATCACACAACAAGTGGTAAACATCTATAAGCGACGGGCTATCAACAGGTTGCGGGAACTCATGATTTCGTAGGTGTATGTCAAAAAACTCTAAAGTGGATAATAGTAGTTCGTAAACCCTTCATCCCCCCGTCCCGTGTGTGGACGAAAAACAAGGAGGTGAGAACACAAACCGAAGGAATCCCTAAGGTTCGCCTAACTGCGATAACGTAGAGTAACTGTGTACACGTAATGAACCTGTTGCTAGGGAGATTCCAATGCCAAAGAGAAAAGAGGCAGAGAAATTTGCGATCCTGGGGGAGAAGGATTGCTGGCAACTGTACGGTTTGCAGGGCTTAGCGCCCAATAAGTTTGCTCAGGTGGTGACCAAAGTTCTTGCGGGACGGTTTATCCTGGTAAATACCCGCGAGCAGGCCCGTCAAACGGCCTTTGATCAACACTCGATCTGAAGCGAGTCCTCAAACGAACAGTTGAGTAGCTCTCAAATTGGAAGAACCCGCGTCACCAAAGCGCGGGTTTTTTTGTGACGGCGGCGAAAAAGGCCGAGAGTCGAAATCAGACGTCAGCTATTTATAGCCGATGCCGATGCACGCCTCGGAAACCAGTGAACAGTTGCCGCTGCGGCGGCGTTCGTGAAGAGCGGATATCAGAGCTTTGCCGATCTTTTCAAGCTGGTCTGCAGAGAAATTGCTCCAGAGTTCAGCTTGCGCCGGGCCGGGTTTCACGAAGTCATGCCAGTACGATTCGGGATTTTCGATTTCAAGTCGCCCGGACACCACGGCGACGGTCACATTTCGGAAGCCGGTTTGAATCAAGTGACGCGCAAGAGTTTCCTCGCCGGCGAGGCGAGCCCACACGGGCGGATGTTGCGGGAAATCAAAATCCGGCACCGCTAAACCTACCGCGTTCTTGATCAAGTTCTTGAATTCGGAATGTGAGGGCGTGCCCCAGCATACGATGCCGACTCGCCCGCCCGGAACTAGCACTCGGTGAAGTTCGGACAGGCCCTTCTGAATATCAGGGAAAAAGATAAGTCCCAGGACTGATACGCTGACATCAAAAGATGCGTCGGATACTTCGAGTGCCTGACCATCCATGACGGCCGTACGGATATTCGTGAAAGATTCTTTGGCAACGCGCTTGTTGAGTCCTTCGATCATGCCGGGAGCAAAATCGGTCGCCAGTACCTGCGCGCCGTGTCGCGCGGCAATCATGCTGAAAGCTCCGGTACCAGCGGCGACATCGATGACTCGTTCGCCGGACCTAATGTTCAGAAGTTCGGCAGCCTTTTCGGCAAACTGAGTAGTGAACTTCTGGAAAATGGTCTCGTAGGATGTGGCAATGCCACTCCAGCCTTGCGGAGTTTGTTCGGCGGTAGCCATAGTTGTTCTTTGTCCTTTGCGCAGTAAAGATAGATAAATATGGTCAACTATGCAATGCTACGCAAGATCCCCAAGCACGGCGGGTTGGCATATGTGCTTGACTTGGGAGGAGCGAAGTTCTTCCTTGGGACCACCTATGGACAGTACAGTCGCAGTTTATTCGCTTATCGTCTTCGGCGTGGCGTTTGCCAGCGGCCTGCTGGCGCTAGTGCGCAAGTGGTCGGAGGCACAGCTTCACACTATCGTCGCGTTCGGCGCTGGAATTTTTCTCGGAGCGACATTCATTCACTTGCTCCCCGAAGCCATGCACAGCGAATACGCCAAAGAAGCCGGCGCGATGGTGCTGGCGGGATTTCTGCTCGTACTATTTGTCGAGCGCTTTCTATTGAGCCGCGGCGGTCAGCCGGGGCACGTCCATACGCATATGGTCGTCTCGATGACGGCGCTAGTCGGATTATCAGTCCACACGTTGATCGGCGGACTCGGTTTGGCCGTAGGCGCCGAACAGCCGGAGATTGGCAAAGCGGTGCTGGTGTCAATTCTCGCGCACAAAATACCCGAGACGTTTGTGATGGTGACTCTCATGATGATGGCGGGGATTCGGTATTCAAAGATCGTGTTGAATCTCGCGCTGCTGTGCGCGATGACTCCGGTCGGGGCGTTACTTTTGGCGCAAGCGGTTCCGGTCGAAGGATCAAGATCGCTATCGATGCTGACCGGATTAGTCGCAGGGACATTTCTGTATGTCGCGACGGGGAATTTGCTTCCGGAAGTGTTCCACCTAAAGGAACGCCGTGGCTGGCATCTGGCATTACTTGTCGTTGGGGCGGTGATCATGGGGACAATTGGATTTTTGTGGCACGAGCATTGAAGAGAAGAGAGATTGCTTCGCGCGCGAAGCGCGTCTCGCAATGACGGTTTAAGGGATACGCACGATTCATGGTAATCGTGTCGGGTAGTCGGCGCTCCGCAAGCGGAGCTTGCCAACCCGACCTACGAAGTCGAACCAAAATCGGGCTATTGAGTATAACCTTTACAATTTCAACCAGATCGGTATCTTAGCGCACTATGATCAAACAAGCTATCGGACTATTAGTTATCTCCGTCGTCGTGGGGCTGGGAGTAAACGCGTTTTCCCCGAACAAGATTCCGTACATCGGACAGTATCGGACGCTCTCATCGGGGAGCGGGCCGATTGTCCCGCCCGAGGCGGCGGCCGGCGATCCGGCCTTTATCGACATACAGATTGCTCAGCTCGAATTCGGCACGCACTCGTCGATCTTTGTCGATGCCCGCGAGCCGGAGGATTTCGAGTGCGGAACGATTCCGGGAGCGATCAATATTCCGTTTGAGCATTTGCCTGAGGAAAATGTCCCGGCGTTTCTTGATTCGGCGCTCGACCATGTCGGCAAGGATACGCCGATCATTGTGTTCTGTTCGGGAGAGGAATGCGATTTGTCGCTGCATCTCGGTCGCAATCTGGCGAACAACAAGTACACGAAAATTTCGATTTTCTTCGGCGGGGCGCGCGAATGGGAGAAAGCCGGACTTGATATGGAGCGGAGGAAGCAATGCGGAAACTGATCGACAATGATTATCTGACGCTTCTCTGTCGGCTCGTGATTGGCGGGATGTTTATCTATGCCGCATGGTACAAAGTGATCGAGCCGGGTTCATTCGCCAAATCAATCTGGTATTACCATCTGGTGCCGGGAAATTTGATCAATCTGATGGCGTTGATTCTGCCGTGGCTCGAAGTATTTGTCGGTATCGGACTGATTGTCGGCGCGCTCTATCGCGGAGCGGTGCTGTGGGCGAATCTGATGATGATTGTCTTTATCATTGCGCTGGCGACGACTATTTCGCGCGGGATTAATATCGACTGCGGTTGTTTCAAAGCGGCGTCGTCGGGGACGCACTCGGCGTGGAATTCGTTGTTGTTCGATATCGGCGCGATATTGCTGTGCGTTCAGCTATGGCTGAGCCGCTCGCAGAAGTGGATGGTCTGCCCGGACAAGAAGCCGGTCAGTCCACAATCTTTGGCGTAATAAACAGCACCAGATCAGTCGAACTCTTCTTTGTGGTGGTGCTCGTAAAGAGTGCCTTACCCACTACCGGAATATGACCCAACAGTGGTAAACGCTGCTCGTTTTTCTGCGTGTCGTCTTTTAGCAGCCCACCCAATACAACCGTTTCTCCGTCTTTGACCGTCACGCGAGTTGTGATCGTACGCGTGGTCTTAATCGGTCGCTGATTGTCAGCCGGACCGGTGTAGCCGATGATGTCGTCGACTTTGGGGTTGACGTCAAGCGTGATCGTGCCTTCCGAATTGATGCGCGGGGTGACACGGAGCGAGATGCCGACCTCTTCATCTTCAAAGGTCACGATATCCTGTGTCGCGGCGCCTTCAGTGAAGCGGTTGAGCGTCTGGATCGGAATGACTGTCGCAATCTTGATCTCGGCTTCGTGATTTTCGGTCGCGGTAATGCGCGGATCAGAAAGCAGTTTGCTGTTTCCGTTGGTCTGCAGGAAATTCAGGGTGGCGTCAAGCTGTTGGGCCGAAAGTGTGCCCCAGGTCCAGCGGCCGCCGTCGAGATTGATGCCGCCGACATTCTTATCCGATACGACGTCGGTGATCCCCGTCGCTCTCATGCCGATCGCCGTGGGCCAGGCCAGACCGAGACGATCCTCAGAGTTGAGACTGGTTTCGATAATTTTGGCCTCGATAAGCAGAGTGCGTTCTTTGACATCGAGTTGCTTCACCAGATGGGCAACGTCGTTGATGACGCCGGCATAGTCGGTGACGACAATGGCATTGGCGCGGAACACTACCGTTGAGCCATTAGGAGTCGCGCCGCCCGCGGCTTCTTCGGGTTTCAGGACAATCGCTTTTCCTCTGGCCGAGAGCACTGATGCGACCGCTTTGACAACCGCTTCGGGATTGGCGTATTGCAGTCGGAAGGCCTGGGTGGTCAGATCGCCGGGCATTTCCGTTTCAGTTTCTTTCACGATTACGATATCGTCTTTGAGTACGTAGGTGTAGCCGTTGGCCATGAGCACCGACGAAAGCGCGGAGGGGAGTTCGACATTTTCAAGATGAATAGTCACGGTCCCGTTGATCTTGCCGGCATAGACGACGTTGAATTGATTTTGCTGAGCAAGGGCGTCGATCACCTGCACGAGCGGAACGCCCATCAGATCGAGACTGACTTTCTTGGAAGCATCAAGGGGTCCGGCGGAAAGACGCGTTGAGAATAATACGCCGAGAAATAGTATCAGATAGGTTCGTGTGGTTTTCATGACCGAGCTTCCTTGCCGATTGAGAGTGTCAGTCGTCGACCATTGAGATCGAGCACAACCGATTTTCGTTCGATCGAAATAACTTTCGCAGAGTTTATGGTCTGGCCGACTTTGACCGGACGACCGTTCACATACGCGATCGGATTCTGGGTGTTGAACATAATGCCGCTTAGTACAAAGCTGAGATTGTCACCGCCGGTCTTTGTTGGCTGGGTAGAGACTGTCGCCGCGGTGGCGGTTGAAACATGAGCCGGGCGTCCGCGGAACGGATCGTTCCCCCATGGCTGAGCTTTGAGACGGGCGACAGTGGCGCTGTCGGAAGCCGGAGCGGATGAGATCGGCGCGGACAGTGGCGCGACAGTGGCCAGCGCCGGATCGGATGTCGGCGTGACGGCCGGTTTCTTGCCGAACAAATTAAAGTATGCCCATATCAGGGCAATCGGCAGGGTGGAGAAAACCAGACCTTTGCGCAGGCGTTCGTTCATCCCTGCCTCCCTTCGCCCAGCAGAGCGCGAAACGCAATGGAGTATTGGGGTGGATTGCTTTGATCGGCGGGGCCGATGATTGAGCAATACGTAACACCGCGGAAATAGGGAAGGGCTTCGACGCGTTCGACGAATTGTCCGAAGCCAATATAACTGCCCTTAAGGCGAACAGTCACGGTTAGAAAGAGGGGCTCGCCGGGTTTGTCTGCCGTCTCACGAAGCGCCAGCAGCTCACTGACCGGAGGTTCGATATCGGCGACGATCATTCCCTTGCCGCGCGCTTCATTCCGGATTTCATCGATCAGTCGAAGGACTTCGGATTTTCCGAAAAGAGATGCCAGTTGACGCTGCTTTTGTGACGCAAGCGATGTCGATGCCGCGATGAGAGTCGGAATCTGGGCGGCCGTCGCCTGGTAATCACGCAACTGTGCCTGGGCGGCCTGAAGTTGGCTGTCTACATCTGCCTGTTTCTTGCGATTTGGCTGGTAGCCCAGAAAATACCAGATCGCGACAATGGCGATAGCTGTTAGCGCCATGAACAGACGTTGCGTATTCACATCCGCTCCTTCATCGTGACCTGGAATAAGAGTGTCGACACCCCCGACTCGATCTTTTTCTGGTAGCCGTCTACGGTAACTTGTGCGAAGACCGGGGATCGTCGCATCCGCTCGACAAATTCAGCGAGAATTACTTCGGGCGGAGTATCGGCCGACCTCACGACACCAGCGAGACGACCATTCTTATCGGGGCCGGAGGCCGAGACAGCGTAGTCGTATAGTCGGATCTCACTCGGGGCGAGGATAGAAAGCTCTTTGAGACCAACTGAAATCAGACTGGGAGTTGATTTCGACTTGGCGAGATAGGCCTGATCGAAGGCCATTTGCTGTTTCAAGCTGTCATAAGAAGCGTAAAGCGACGACGCCTTGAATTGTTCGATTTCGGCATTCATCGCCTTTAATCGCGATTCGGAACCAGCGACCGAACTTCGTCCGACCAGCCAAACGCTGATCAAGAACACGGCCAGAGCGGCGACCGACCAAAGTGACCATCTAATCACCCGGATTGACGCGATCTTGGCTTTTTGTATTTCGGGGAGAAGATTCGGAATGACCAGATTGTTCACGGCTGCGGCGACTGCCGGCAAACAGACCGGAGCTGTAACGCGGGCGTCTTCGTTCTGATATTGAATGGAACGAATCAGCTCGGTCGGAAAGCGATGGAAGTCGAACTCGACGTGACTGTTGAGCCGGTCGATCAATTCGTCGGTATAGGCCAGATCGCCATATAGAAAGATTTCATTCGAAAAGCGGGCCGAAAATTGACCGTTGTAAAAGTCGACCGAGTTTTGCAGTTCACCGATGAGCGATTCGGCAAAGTAGGAAAAGACGGTCTCGTCGGTGCCTCGAGCCAGAAATTGCGAACCAAGCGAGATAACGTGCGAGAACTCCAGTTCGGTGCCGCGATAGTACGAGATCTCCGAATGAGCGCGTTCGATGTTGACCAGACAGTAGTGCGCTTCCGGGTCGAACTCGGGGAGCCCTCCGATGAGCCGCCCGACGACGTCGGTGGCGAGATAGACGGCGTCGACAGGTATGCCGAGGGTCTCAAACGGATCGAGA
>CAYVWS010000110.1:0-8976 GCA_964455535.1 uncultured Ignavibacteriales bacterium
TCGCCTGGATCATCGGCCAGATTGAACAGTCTGAGCATGTCGGTGTCTGTCTTGACACCTGCCATGTCTTCGCGGCCGGATATCCAATCTCCGAGCCCGCCGAGTACAAAAAGACGATGAAGCACTTCGACGACACCATCGGTTTGGATCGACTGCGGATCATTCACATGAACGACAGCCAGAAACCGTTTGCCTCACAGCGCGACCGGCACGAGCATATCGGCAAAGGATGCATCGGTATTGAAGCTTTTCGAAATATTGTCAACGACGCCAAGCTCAAGAAAGTCCCCAAGATACTCGAAACTCCCAAGGGCGATGATGTCACCGAGGATGTCGAAAATCTTCGGGTGCTTCGCTCGCTCTTGAAGTAGAGTTGCTCCCACTTCGGTTGTGCGCTATTTGTGTGTCAGCTAAGCACTTGACTTGGGCTGGCTGGCGCATTTATTAGGCGGTCTACGTACCACGAAAGGACGTGTCCGCCACTATGATAGTCTCTGAAAAACTTCTCGATACACCGTTCACCCGGTTTCATGTCGCGGCGGGAGCCAAGATGGTTCCGTTCGCCGGATTTAACATGCCCGTGCAATACAAAGGCATCACTGCCGAACACTTGGCGGTGAGGAAATCTGTTGGTCTATTTGACCTGTCGCACATGGGGGAATTCGAAGTTTCCGGCGAGGGAGCGCTTGCGTTCCTGCAAAACGTGACAACCAACAATGTCGCGGCCCTGACACCGGGCAAGATTCAGTACAGCTGTATGCCGTATCCCGAAGGCGGCATAGTCGATGATCTTTTGGTCTATTGCCTGCCTGACCGGTTCTTTCTCGTAGTAAATGCTTCCAACATGGAAAAGGATTTCAACTGGCTAATGTCGCACAAACCGGCGAATGTGAATCTGGTCGATCGCTCAAGCGAACTCGGCCTGCTCGCAATACAAGGACCCAACGCCCAGAAAGTCATGGCGCGTCTGACCGATTACGACCTTGAAAGCATGCCCTATTATTCGTGCGCCCGATCAAAAGTCGGAGGCGTGGATATGCTGTTTTCGCGTACCGGTTACACAGGCGAAGACGGATTCGAGCTGTACATCCCGAATGCTGACTGCGAAAAGCTCTGGTCGGCGGTAGTGCGGGCGGGCGAACCGGAGAATATGGAACTGATCGGGCTGGGCGCGCGTGATTCATTGCGGCTCGAAATGAAAATGGCGCTCTACGGCAACGACATCGACCAGACAACCTCTCCGGTTGAGGCCGGGCTCTCGTGGATTGTCGATTTTACCAAGGAGTTTATCGGCGCCCCGGTGATCAAGAAGCAAAAAGAAACAGGTGTATCGCGCCGGCTTGTCTGTCTTGAACTCGAAGGCAAGGCCTTCCCCCGTCACGGCTACGATATTGCCGACGAACGCGGCGTAGTTGGCAAAGTGACCTCGGGTACCATGTCGCCGTCGCTCGGCAAACCCATTGCAATGGGATATGTACCGACCGACAAATCGAAAATCGGCTCGACGGTTGAAGTACTCATTCGCGACAGCCGCTTCAAGGCGACGGTGGTGAAGCCGCCGTTTTACAAAGAGGCGTCGCACCGCTAAGGCAATGATCGCAGATCTATACCTCACGCCGGTTCTGGCGACAAAGCTGCAAAGCGAAGATCGGGTGGTTGTCGTGATCGACGTCCTCCGCGCGACCACGTCGATTTGCGCGGCCCTCAGCGCCGGGGCCAAAGCAGTCATCCCGGTCGACGAACCGGGCGAAGCCGGAGAAATCTGGACCAAGATCGGGCCTGAAATCGCGGTGCTGGCCGGCGAGCGAAACGGTGTCAAAATCGAAAACTTCAATCTCGGCAATTCACCGTCGGAGTTTACGCCGGAGAGCGTGGGGGGGAAGTTCGTCGTGCTGACGACTACCAACGGCACCCCGGTGTTCACCAAAACACTGAAAGCGAACGCCGTGCTGGCCTGCGCACTTGTCAATGTTTCGGCCGTGGCACAAAAAACTGCCGCGCTGGACACCGATCTGACAATTATCTGCTCGGGCCGCGACGGCAACTTTTCGATTGAGGATACACTGTGCGGCGGAATGCTTTTGCACCAGCTGTCGGCGGTCCATAAGCGCGAGCTGGCGCTCAACGACGCAGCCCAGCTTGCTCTTTTGCTCTATCGCAGCAATAAGACGGCGATCAAGCAAACTATCCGTCAAGGGGAGCACGGTCGTTTTCTTGAATCAATCGGCTTCGACGGTGACCTTGATCTGGCTGCCGCCATCGATTCGATTCCTCTCCTTCCGGTCCTCCGCGACGGCCGCCTCGTGCGGGATAACGGAAACTGACCGGTTCACGTTTACCTTTTGTCCTCAATCCTGTATAATAGTCAACTATGAAACGCGCAATCCTTGCGGCTATCGCATTATCACTCTTGGGGTCCCATGTCAGGGCGGTGGACGCCGTCCGCTTCGCCTTTGATGTCTTCCAGCGCGACAGTGCCGGGACAGATGTCCGATTGTACACCGATACGGCCGTAGTCGCCAAAGGGATTCCGGCGTCCGGCTTTTTGGCGGTGATGTCGGTCGAAGTCCGGCTGAAAGATGTCGACTCAACCGGCGCCTCATATTCGGTTCAGACAATCACGGCGGCCCGTCCGGCCGGAACAGCGGCAAAAGAGATCACATCCGAATTCGGTTTGCCGATGCGCCTGTCCGATCTTTCAGGCAAGAATGGCGCGAAATACTCGCTGTCGGTCCGCCCGATCTCAAGAATATCGATCGCCGAAGGAAACTGCACGCTTACCGGCGCCGCGTTTGAGCAATACAAATACGATCCGACTGCCCACACCGATATCTACTACCTGCCGAACACCTACGGCGATTACTATTGGAATCTCTATAAAAGTCTGTTCGAGACCGAATACGACGAATACGATCAACTGATTAAGTTCAACGTGCCCGGAAAGTACATGATCTACCTCTGCCCCTGCCAGGTCACTTCAGTGATCTGGGATGACCGCTTCGGGCAGGTGGTCGATCCGACCCGCAGTACGTCGTATGTAATTCTTGCACCCGGTACAAACACCGCCGATCCCTTCGTCGTGCTCTCTTTGGCGGTTTATCGCCAGTACGGGTACGCTCCGGCATTCTTGGTCGATGGATTTGTTAATGTCGGCTCGCTGGCTATCGACAAAGTGAAAGGGCTTCAGGCCGCAGGCAAATCGATTGCGGTCGCGCCGTTGTTGAAATCATTCGGCTATTTTTCAGCGGAGGATCCGCAGTTTGCCGACGCGCTGTCGACTGCCTTTGTGAAATTTCTGATCGATCGATATTCTCTGGACAGATTTCTCAAACTTTATGCCGCCGCTGATGATCTGAATCTCGAAGCGGTGATTGGCAGTACCTATGGTAAGTCGGTGGCGCAGCTTCAGGCAGAATTCGAAAAATGGGTGGCGGCCGAAAAAGTTTCGCTGACTCAATATGAGTATTGCGCCGGACGAGCCGAAGCGGTGTTCGACTATGCCGGACAGAAAAAGTATGCCCTGAAGATGAAACCGCTGATGGTGTCCAAGCTGGACACTCTTCGCGCCTTTGGAATGCTGGCGCGGGCGTCATTCAATAGCGGTGATTACTACGGCGCCACCGATGCCCAGGAAGCGTATCTGAAAATCGATACCATGACCCCCGGATGGGTCGCGATGGCGGGGTATCAGATGATGAACGGGCTGTATGATTCGGCCAAAGCCGACCTGCTTGAAGTCCGAAAGCGCGATACAACGGAAACTCTGATCCTCATGAATCTCGGCCTGTGCGAACTGTTCAAGGGGGATACCGTCGCGGCCAAAGATATGCTTCTCGAAGTTGCCCGGGCGGGCCAAGCGGGCTCGACTGAAGCACGCGTACTGTTGGGTTTCTTGTGGCTCGCCTCACGCGAACCGGCAGAGCGCTCCAAGGCAGTGCCGATTTTTCAGGAAGCAATCAACAGTTTCCAGTCGCGATTGCGACAGCACGATGTTTCGCCGACCGAACAAATGTGGCTGGGAATGGCATTTATGGGAATTGACGACCAATCCAACGCCCTGGCCGCGCTCCAACTGGCCGACTATGTCGAGACCCGGCCGTTCTATCGTGGAATGATCTCACTCTGGCTTGGCAAAGCGGCCGACCTGCGCGGCGAACGCGATGTCGCGCTCAAATATTACAACGCCGTGATCTCCGGCGCCTCGGCGCATTACACCCAGGTTGAGGCTCGACAATACCTCAAGGCCCCCTACACGCAATAGCGCATGTTGAATTTTCTCAATCCCGCCATTTTGTTCGGCGCCCTTGCGGCGGTGATTCCGCTGATCATCCATCTGTTTTCGCGACGTAAAGTCAAAGTCGTGGAGTTTTCGTCGCTCAAGCATTTGAAAGCGATGCAGAAACGACAGGTCCGACGTCTCAAAGTCCGCCAGTTATTATTACTGATAGTTCGCACGCTCCTGATTCTCAGCATTGTGCTGGCCTTCGCCCGCCCGACTTCCAAAGGCGGAGCGGTCGGATCACACGCCGGAGTGTCGGCGATTGTGATTTTCGACAATTCGGCGTCTATGAATCGATATGTCGCCGACGGCCGCTTGTTTGATCTGGCGAAACGAAGAGCCGAAGAGGTTCTGGCAAATTTCGGACCGTCCGATCAAGTCGCCCTGATTCCATCGTCGGGCGCAGACAACACGTCCTCAGGTCGTGTATTCGGTTCGTCGGCGGTGGCACTGGAAGAGTTGCGTCGAATCGAACCCGGCCACTCGTTCGCGACGTTGAACACCGCGCTGGAATCGGCGATGAGTCTGCTTTCGCAGGCCGGTAACTTAAATCGCGAAGTCTACGTAGTGACCGACCGTCAGCGCGAATCGCTGCCGGAGAAACCGCTTTTGGCCGACGCCCGTGCGACGGTGTACATCGTCGATTTGCAGGAGAGCGACATTTCCAACGCTGGAATCACGAACATTGATTTTGGCGGTCAACTGGTCATGCCCGGGCATGAATTTGCCGTGACAGCCACCGTGCACAATTACGCCGCTCAGGCCTCAGGGGAGCAGATCGCATCGCTCTATCTCAATGGCCGGCGAGTGTCGCAGACAAGTTTCACCGCTGGAGCGGGAGCCGACGCCCTAGTGCGGCTGACCGCCACGATTCCGCAGACGGGATTCTATTCGGGATATATTGAAATTCCTGATGACATGCTCGCCGATGACAACCGATACTACTTCTCGTTCAATATCCCCGATCGGTTTTCGGTACTGCTTGTGGACGCCGATCCGGCGGCGGCGTTTATTGAGCTGGCGCTGGCGCCTACCCCCGATCAACAGATGTTCTGGTCGGTCAAGCGCGTGACTCCCGATCAACTGGGTGAAGTAAACATCGCCGACTACAATTCGATTATTTTGGCCGGACTTCCGAATCTGCCGGATCACACGGTTTCAGAGATCAAAGGCGCTGTCAGGCGCGGCAAGGGGCTTCTGCTTCTCTATGGAGAAAGAACCGATCCGGCCACGGCCAACACCGAGTGGGGAAGCGACGCCGGCTTCACAATCGAGTCACCGGCTCCGGCAGTGACGACGCACGCGGGGTACTACTCACTTAAGTCGATTGAGACAAATCACCCGATATTCTCGGTCTTTGGCTTCACCAACGACAATATCCCCGATCTGAAGTTTTATTCGCTGCCGAAAATTGTCGCAGCCGGAAGCGCTCGCACGTTGATGCGCTTCAGCGGCGACCGTCCGGCACTGATCGAAAATTCCAACGGCAGCGGCAAGATACTCACCTTTTGTGGTCCCCTCGGCCCAGACTATGGCGATATGGTTAGCCACGGATTCTTCGTGCCTTTTGTGTCGCGTGCAGTCGAGTATCTATCGGCAAATCTTTCAAGCTTTGACTCGCGGCTCTTCACTGGAGAAAATGTCGCGCGGGCGCTCACTCCGGGCGTGGCGATCACTTCGGCCGTCGACATGATCGCGCCCGACAGCACATCGTTTGGCGTGATTCCCGAAGAGAGCGGCGGCTCAATAGTTGTTCACCCGACACCGACCACATTGCCCGGATCATATTCGCTGGTGTATCGTGATCGCGAGATCGACCGCTTCGCACTCAACGTAAATCCGAAGGAGTGCGACCTGACTTCGGTCGACCGCGACCAGCTGGCTGGCGCCATCGGCGCACCCGATGCCAAAGTGATCGCGCAAAGCGGCACAGTTTCAGCTGCGGTCGCCGGATTCAGAGTCGGACGCGAACTCTGGCCGATTTTCGCGTGGCTGGCAGTCATCTTGCTGGCTATCGAAATGGTCCTCGGGCGCGGGACGGTGGCCTCCGAGGAGGAGTAAATGACTCTTCTGGCGGCCGAGCAGATTTCCAAACGCTTCAAAGATCAGATCATTCTCGAAAAAGTTTCGTTTACTATTTTTGCCGGCGACCGTATCGCGCTGGTCGGCAAGAATGGTATTGGTAAGACTACGCTGCTCGAAATTCTCGCCGGTTTGCAGGAGCCGGATAACGGCAGCATCACCCGCTCGCGTGCCTGCCAGATCGACTATGTCGAACAGGAAAAGACCGATTATCTCGACATGACGCTTTTCGAGTTTGTCGCCGACGCCCGCCGCGATCTTATTGCCATGCGTCAGCGCATCACCGAGCTGGAACATGCGCTCGAAATCAATCCGCACGACAGCGACAAACTCCACGAATTGGGACATCTGCAGCAGGTGTTCGAACGCGACGGCGGCTTTGATTTCGAGCATGAAGTGTCGGTGATCCTCAACGGCCTCGGGTTCGGCGACGAACGCTTCGGCGATCGCTTGCGGAATTTCTCGGGCGGTGAAAAAAACCGCGCCGGTCTGGCGCGATTGCTGGCCGGTCGCGGGAGTTTGTTACTCCTTGACGAGCCGACCAACCACCTCGATATCGATTCGACCAAGTGGCTCGAAGAATACATTAAGCAATCGACTAAGGCCTACATTCTCGTCTCCCACGACCGCGCGTTTCTCTCGGCGGCGTCGGACAAAGTTTGGGAGATGTCATTCGGGACGATAGATTCCTACACGGGCGGTTTCGAACGATATCTGAACGAGCGGATCGACCGCCGCGAATTGGCTGAGCACCGCTACCGCCACCAGCAGGAAGAAATCAAACGCATCGAAGAATTCATCCGCCGGAATATGGCCGGACAAAAGACCAAGCAGGCACAGTCGAGAGTAAAGCATCTGAACAAGATCAAACGACTGCCGCCGCCGAAAGCCGACAGCACCGGCCCGGCCATTCGCGTCCAGTCATCCGGCCGTTCGTTCGCGCACGTCTTGTCGGTCGAGGATGTCGCGCTTGGATATGGCGACCGGGTAGTGCTTGATGATGTCAATTTCGATCTGTATCGCGGCGAGCGGATCGGTTTAATCGGCCGCAATGGATCAGGCAAGTCAACTCTGCTCAAAGCGCTGATAGGCGATCTGGAGCCGATCTCAGGAAATATTCGGCTTGGCAACAATGTCGATGTCGCTTATTTCGATCAGGAACTTTCCGATCTAGATGAATCGGCGACGGTGCTTGACAATATCTGGACAGTCGATCAGATGGCCGAGGTCGGCACGATGCGGTCCTATCTGGGCCGATTCGGATTTACCGGCGAAGACGCGCTCAAGGCCGTCGCCGCGCTTTCCGGCGGCGAAAAGACCAAGCTCTGCTTGGCGAAGCTCTTATATCACCCAGCCAATTTCGTCATTCTTGACGAGCCAACGAACCATCTGGACATTTATGCCCGCGAGGCGCTTGAAGAGGCGTTGTGCGAATATGAAGGCAGCTGTCTGATTGTCAGCCACGACCGGTTCTTTCTTGACCGGGTCGTGACGAAAATCGCGGCGATCAAAGATGGCCGCGCGGAAATCTACGACGGCAACTACTCGTACTTCGTCGAAAAGATTACCGAATCGCCTGTCGCAATAGAGAGAAAGCCAAAAGGTGATCGCACACCAAAACCAGCGGAGTCGGACTTTAAGTTGCTTTCAAAAAAGAAAGCAAAGCTCAAAAAAGAAATTCAGTCGACCAAATCCAAGATCGCCGATTTCGAGCGCGAGTTGGTATCACTCGAAGCCGACATCAACGGCGGCATTCCCACCCATGACTGGGAGCGGCTGCATGCCGCCAGCGAACGCAAGGGAGTAGTTGAAAACGAACTGCTGACCCTGTATGCTACCCTTGAAGAACTCGAAGGGATCTCATTTGATTAAGCTCCTCGTCATATCCGGCTCGCCAACTGCGCATTCCTCGACCGATCTTTTGTTGAATGCGGCATCGGAGGCAGTGGTCGAAACGCTTAAACCCACTACTCCCGTTGACGTTTCCTTCGTCAAGCTGAACGCCCTGCAGTTTATCCCCTGCCAGTCGTGCGGGAAAGCGCCGCACGATGATTGGTGTGTCTTTCACGACGATGTCTCGCCGGTGCTGGACCAACTCGCCGAGTGCGATTGCCTGTTGGTCGGCTCACCGATCTATTTCGATTCGGTTTCGGCACAATTGAAACTGCTAATGGATCGCTGCAATTGCTTCCGACCGGGCGATTTTGACGATGTTGATCCCGAGCATGATTTTATCCGACGGATCAAGTCCAAACGCCCCGGCGGGATGATTCTGGTAGGGGGAGAAAACGGCTGGTTTGAGGGTGCGCGACGGGCCATCGCCGGATTCTTCATTTGGATCGAAGTGACCAACGAGGGCGTCGTGACCTACAAAACGAAAGATTTTCATCGCGCGGGAGAAGTAACTGATTCGCAAACGACTCTCGACGAAGCACGTGAATTGGGGAAGAAATTGGCGTCGCTCTTGAAGGCGAAACATGCGGGATGAGCCTAATTTAGTCTGCCACGCGACGTGTCACCCCCGACAAGACCCGCCGTCGGCGGGTCGCAGAGCGGGGGTCCAGTCGGTTGATATGTAGGGAGATCGTATTCACATTGAGTGCTGGATGCCCGCT
>CAYVWS010000111.1:0-8893 GCA_964455535.1 uncultured Ignavibacteriales bacterium
CCCTAATTTCAACCTTGTACGCCGAACGCTTATAATCTATGAATCACTCCATGCCCCTCCCCGATCCCGCTGTCTCACGCCGGACTCTTGTTCTCACCGCCGCCTTGCTTTGGACAATAGCCGGGCTGATACTGATCGCCCGCGCCGCCCTCTGGCTGCCGGAATCGGGGTATTGGGCAATAATAATTGCCGTGATTTCTGTCGGGGTTGGAATACTTAAGGGGAAATTTGTATTCTCACGAATTGCGAAGAAGAATATCACTCGTATCACAGAACTTTCGCCGCACAAAGAAAAGATCTGTGTCTTCGCCTTTCAGGCGATGCAATCATATTTGATTGTGCTCGCCATGATCGGACTCGGGATTCTATTGCGCCTCTCCCCTATTCCGCGCCTTTGGCTGGCATCGATCTATTTGGCTATTGGCTCGGCGTTGATAACTTCAAGTTCCGTCTATTGGAGAGCGGCGCAGATGACATGTCTGTCTGTTTAGTTTCAACGGCTGGATTCCCGCTTTCGCGGGAATGACAAGAGGGGCAGGAAGGGGATGTGAAGGGACTTGCCGATGGAAGCGGGGCGAATGTCCACTACTTCCGCTTTCCGCCCATCGCGATCATTTCCAGATACGAAACGCCTTTGGTTCCAGTATACTTTTCTTCAGTCGAATATACCGGGTCGGCCAGCGCTTCAGGCAGGGTGACGAATTTGTACCCCTCGGATTTGATTGCATCGAACACGTTCCAGCAAAAGAGCGCGTTGAGCCGGTTGGCCCGCAGATCGATGATTTGCACGACCGGGTGTCCCGCAACCATCATGGCGAGTTCTTCCTGACGGTGCAATTCGTCGATCACTTCGGTGACATACTCAATCAAGAGTTGATCAAGGCGAGCGCTGTCGGCGTGCGGCCCGAGCTGCTCAAGTTTCAGATTGTACAAGAAGTCATCGACTTTGACTGTGACGTGCGCAATGGTCGTATTTGCCGACGAAAGAAGATCACGCGATTTCGATCGATCAGCCGTGGTCGCGCCGTAGTGCAAAAACGGAAACCGGAAGAACCGCGACTTCTGGCCGAATTGCCTCAGAATCGGCTCCAGCTCTTCCTTGGCCGCCTTTACCTGACGCATGAATTCGCCGACCCCGACATCGTGGAAATCCTGATTGGACCAGGTCATGGTGCCGAGCGTATGCCCGCCGTTGAGCCACTCGCCGATCAGGTCGGTTGAATTCATGATCTGCTCACCGATGACAAACCCGGTCGCCTTTATTTTAAAATCCTTAAGAGCTGACAGGATTTGCTGCGTCAATTCCTCTCCGTTGGCCGGAACAAATGTAGGCGAGACCGGGACTTCATCGAATGTCACTGCAATGCGCTTTGACTGCGCCATGGATTGGCTTCCTACCAGCACGAACATCGCGAATACCGCCAGGGCTTTCTTCATCGGGACACCTCGTGAATGAGCATGAAATTCGTGGGCGTCGTTGAACCGAACGGCGCGCCGCCGGAAATGATCACACGTTCGCCGGGTTTGGCCAGCTTGTGCTCGCCGCAGATTTGATCCACACGCTTGCGCATATCTTCGATTGACTTGGGATGACTGGCTTTCACCGGATAAACCGATCGCCGAAGCGCCAGACGGCGCATCACCGCCTCGTCGGGGGTCAGGGCGATGACATTGTACGGCGGGAAAAGTGTCGAGATCAACTCGGCGCTGAAACCCGAAGTGGTATAGGCAAAGATCGCTGCCACCGGGCACGACTCAATCGCGGAGCGCACCGCCTCGGCGATTCCCCGCGCCTGTGTCGAGGCGATAAGATACTCATCAAGCGACACCCGTTTGCGCGGACAGGATTTTTCGGTCGCTGCAATCACCTCTGCCATGACCCGCACTGCCTCGACCGGATATTGTCCGCTGGCTGTCTCGGCGGAGAGCATAACGGTATCGACAAAGTCGTACGCTGCCCCGGCGACATCGCTGATCTCGGCCCTTGTGGCGCGCGGAGAAAACCGCATCGATTCGAGCATCTGCGTGGCAACTATCACCGGTTTGTGATGCCGATTGGCCTGATGAACAATTTCGCGCTGAATGTGCGGGACATCGGCCGGCGGAAGTTCGACCCCCAGATCGCCACGGGCGATCATGACGCCGTCGGAGAGAAGCAGAATATCTTCGAGCTTTTCAATGGCCTCGCGCTTTTCCAGTTTCGCGATCACTCGTTGATGACCGCCGTTTTTCTTGATGAGTTGTTTGGCCTCGATAATGTCATCGCCCGAACGCACGAAAGAAAGGGCGACCAGATCGACCCCCAATTCCACTGCGGCTTTGATGTCAGCTTTGTCTTTCGGTGTTATAGTACCGATCGACAGAACAGTGTCGGGGAGATTAATGCCCTTACCCGATGTCAGGACGCCGCCATTGACCGCCTCTGCGGTAACCAGATCGCGCGATTTGGAGACAATCCGAAACTCGACTCGGCCGTCGTCGACAAAGAACCTCTCCCCCTTTTTGAGCGACTCGATAATCGCCGGATGATTGACCGCGATCTGCCGCTTTGACAGGTCGGTGTGCGCTTCGCACAGTGTGATTGTCTGGCCGGGCTCGACTGTCAGCTCGCCGTCAAACTGATCGAGCCGCAGCTTAGGGCCCGAAATATCAAACAGGATGGCAACCGGGTAGACTAGGCCCTTGGCCGCTTGACGAACCACCCTGACGGCCTTCTCGTGCGACGCAGCGTCACCGTGCGAACAGTTAATCCTGATTCCATTTGCACCGGCCCCGAAAAGCGCGGTGACTTTCGGGGCCGTAGCCACCGACGGACCATAGGTGGCGAGTATCTTCGTATGCTTCATACTGTTAGCTACCTCTTTCACAAGCCGACTTCAACTAAAACCTCCAATACACCTCCACGTTGCCCGCAAATAACCGACCGCCATCTGCCGCCTTATGTTATTTGACTTCAACGGCTTACAAGGCGATTCGATTTTTGTTGACTTGATTTTCGCAATTCGCTGGCAATCGGGCTCCAGATTGTGTATAATTGATTTATTCTCAGATTGTTAACCCTGAGAATTCCTTCAGAAGGGATGAGGGAGGGTAGAGTGAGCAAGAAGGTACTAATAGCAGTAAATAATATGATCTTCACCTCGAAGATCATGTCGATTCTCGACGCTATGGAAGCGGAGGGGATCAAGGCCATCCGCGCCGAGGAGATCTTTGTCAAGGCGCAGGAATTGCGGCCCGATCTTATTATCATCGATTTAAACTTGAACGGCATCGAGGCCCCGTCGCTTATCAACAAGCTTCGGTCGTACAATGCTACCAAGCGCATTCCGATCGTCTGTTACTCGCCGCATGTCATGGCCGACCAGATGAAGGCCGCCCTGACCGCCGGCGCCAACGAAGTGTTGCCCAACTCGAAGATGACTTCGCGGATGCACCAAATTCTCGGAAAGTATATCGAAAATTAGTCGTCACTCCGGGCGGAATGAAGACCGCAGTGAGGTTACTCGAAGTTCACTTGGAATCGGCCGATCTTGATCGGTCGATTTCTTTTTATTCGACATTATTCCCGGAGGCCCGCGTCACGCACTGGGATGACCGCTCGGCCGCAGCGCTGGTGTTCGACAGCGGGACCACACTTGGCTTGTGGCAAAAGGGAAAAGTCGGCCTCAAGGGTGGCCGGGCGGGCGAGCATGTTCACTTTGCGGTACAGATCGAGCTGGCCGAAATTGACATGTATCGCGCACGACTTACAAAGCTCGACTGCGAAGTAATCGAGCACAATTGGAAGCCGCCGCACAAAAGCTTGTACTTTTTCGATCCCGACGGTCACCAGGGGGAACTCATGACCACCGACTGGATTGACTTTTTGGAGAACAACTGATGTTTCTGGGGCATGTCGGCGTGGGACTGGCGCTCAAAGCCGATGCCAAAATAAATGTCGGCTGGCTTGTCGCCGCCTCGCTGCTTAACGACATCGTCCTTTGGGCGCT
Organism: uncultured Ignavibacteriales bacterium; assembly: GCA_964455535.1. Taxonomy (GTDB): domain Bacteria; phylum Zixibacteria; class MSB-5A5; order GN15; family FEB-12; genus JACRAV01. The sequence continues at coordinate 3,990 of CAYVWS010000111.1, forward strand.
GGTTCTGTTGGGTGTCGAACACGTGATCATTCCGCCTAATTACTCCGAGATTCACTACCTGACCTTCGATTTTCCATATTCTCATTCCCTGCTTATCACACTCCTGTGGTCGGCGATTGTCCTCGCCCTCGCCTTGGCCGTATTGCGACACCCGAAACGCGCGATGGCGGGATTGACCCTCGCCGCGGCAGTGCTTTTGCACTGGGTCTGCGACTGGATCGAACACCCGTCCGATTTGCCGCTGGCGGGTGGCGAGTCGTACAAAGCCGGACTCGGCGTGTGGAACGCAATGCCGGTGGCCCTGGGTGTCGAAATTCTGTTGGCCGTGCTGGGGCTTTGGCTCTACCTGAAAACGGCCGCCGACATTTCTTCGCGCCGCAAATGGCTGACCGTCTTCCTCACCGCCTTCATTGCGGTACTAACCGTTTACGGCGGGCTTTTCGCCCCCGCCCCGCCCGGTGAAATTCCGATAGCGACCTCATCGTTGGCGACGAATATTCTGGTCGTTGTTTTGTACTTTTCACTTGATCGCACCCGAACTATCCGATAATTCTCCCGTTGTAGCGCGTACACACTCGCGCCAACCGACTGAAAGGATAGACCCATGACGACTACAATCTCAGACCGCGCGTCGAAAATCGAATCGTACGGCCGCGCGTATGATCTCTTGACCTCCGCGCTCAAAGAATTCCCCAAAGAAATGTGGCAGTACAAACCGGCTCCTGATCGCTGGTCGATCCACGAAATGATTATTCACCTGGCCGACTCCGAGGCCAATTCGTTTGTGCGGGCGCGCGTCTTTCTTTCCGAGCCCGGCAACACGATTTACGCGTACGACCAGGACAAATGGGCGCGGTTCATGCAGTACCATGATCAAAGCACCGAGACTGCTTTAGATCTCTTTCGCGCTCTTCGCAAATCGACTTATGAGTTGATCAAAGTCCAACCCGACGCGGTCTGGGAGCGGACGATTGTTCATCCCGAAGCCGGCATTATGACTATGAGCCGCTGGCTGGACATCTACGAGCATCACACGCGCGGCCATATAGAACAGATGCGCAAAAATTTCGAAATCTGGAAAGCGCGGAAATAGTATTCAACAAAACGTGCCGTCAGGTGCCCTAACCTGACGGCCATATCTGCCGTTGCAAGGAGCAGCGTCTGAGCCGCGACGAAGCAATCTTACTTCGGGCACGGCGGCGGAAGTGTCATGCTTCCGTACAGGAAATCTACCAGTGCTTGCAAATCGTTCATGTCAACTTTCCCGTCGAACGACCCGTCAACATTGGCCGCCTCCGGACACGGATACGTCGGCGCCGCCACAGTAAACAAGTGTGCCAATAGATAGGTGAAGTCTGAGATATCAACCACCCCGCTAGGATCACCGTCGACATTCCCGCGATACGATAAGCAGCACGGGCGATTGGCGTCGTAGACAGTGAGGCGGCCAGGCCAATAGGGCACGTACCTGACCCGATCTCCGTTTGCTTTGTTCCCGACAAGAACCATCGTGCTCCCAGCATTGAATGTTGCAGTGTCTACCGTCACTTGATCAGTTTCAGCCCAGATTTTTGAAGAAAAATAGTAGTTTGCCAAAGGAATTGGTTCTTGTGAGGGAAGGAGCCCCCCGTCGGCGAATGAAACGCCCGCAAATAGAAACTGCCGATACTTATTTGAGGAATCTAGGCTGCTTTTGCGGTACAAGTAGGTGCCAAAACTAAATGCCGACTCAGCCTCTTTCGAGATTGATGCGCTATCGAGCACTACAGAGTTGTTCTCCCACTCGAATCCGACAGCCGCAGACCTAATCACGCTGGAATCATTGCACAAGTACAAGGTCAGCAGAAATGTCGTGTTACCGATTCTCTCCTCAGGGGCGTGTGTCAAGTTGAGAAGGAAAGCATCTCTGCTCCCAGCGTCGGGATTTGTTTGTGACGCAATAGGTAGTGCCAGACCACAGCATACGACGAGAGTCAAAATCATACAATGGAACATTTTCATATGGTCACTTCCTTTCAAAGCTCAAGGGCACATCGGTAAGGGGATTAGACTTACATAGAGGAAGTCAATCAGCGCGGTCAAATCGGAGATGTCCACTCCCGGAAAGCCGTCTGTATTACACTCATCATAACATGCGGGAGCGACTTCCGATACGTACAAGAAGTCTATTAGAGCACTTAAGTCACTAATATCAACCCCAACGGCTGGGTCGTTGTCGACATTACCCACCATTGTGCCGGGAGGACAACACTTGCACTTCACTACAAAGCCATCCCAATTTCCTTGGTAAACGTCCGGGTTGTAGTTGTGCCCGCCTGGCTCTATCGGGAAATTGGTCGCAGAACCTGTTCGGCCGACAACGTAAGCGTCGCCGTGATTTCCAAAGGCAATATTCTCAGCCGTATCAGTCAGATTCCCCCCTAAATAGCTGAAGAAACGTAACCAGTCGCCTTCCGGTGCAATTTGGGCAATGAAGCCATCTGCGTAGTTGCCTATTATTGTGTCTCCATGAAAATTGTGGTCGATTTCCTCAAGCGGGTAAACGGGCGGGAATGAATCCGGAGTGTGCGAATTTGTCATGCCGGTAACGTACACACTTCCAAAATCGGCGGCGGCGATGGAATGTCCCTCATCGTTTCCGGTTCCGCCAAGGTAGGTCCATGCCAAAACAGAGTTGAGGTGATGCGAAAACTTCTCCACAAACACGTCGGTGACGTTACTTGATCCAATAGTCGCGTCGTATGAATGGATTGGCACCGATTCCAAGGCCGAACTGGTTGTCTCACCTGTAACCCAGCACGAACCGTCCGGAGTAAGTGTCAGCCCGTACGCCTTATCATGGCCAGTACTGGTGCCTAAGAAAGTGCCATAGGCGTAGTTTGTACCTAAGGGATTGAATGCCATCACGAACCCGTCTTGATTCGCCGTGTAGATTGTATGTACGCCATTAAACGCAACGGCGTCCGTCTTGGCAAAGCCGGGGCTTCCCGTCCAGCCACATACCCAAGCGGTGTCGCCCTGGACAACGACGTCTGTCGCGACGTCAGGGTTCACTGAGTTCGTCCCCAAAAGGTAGGTTCGATAACGAGTTTGACCTTGGGTGTTAAAGCTCGCAAGGAGGCCATCGATGCCCGAGCTTGAATTCCGAGTGTTCTGAAACGGAGTCGGAAACCCCAAATCGGAGCCCCACACATCCGTGGACGTAGTGTACCCGCAAACGTACGCGTTCCCGCTATAGTCAACCGCTATGGCCTTGGGGAGGTCCGACCCTGAGCCGCCGAAGTACCGCGAATAAACAATCTGTCCAGTAGTGCTCAGACGAACAACGACGATCTCGGTATCGCCCGGATGCGTAGTGCCAAAAGCATACGGGAAATTCGTGGACAATGTCCACGCAGCCACATAAGCGTTGAGATCGGGGCCTACCGCTATATCAGCCGCCCCGTCAGCAAGAGTGCCCCCGAGATATGTGCTAAACAGTAAAGTACTGCCGTCGCCCGAAATTCGCGTTACCACGGCATCCATCCCGTTTCCGAGCGTGTCCCATGTATGGAGTGCGCTTCCCCCGGGAATCCAGTTGTCTATCGGCCAGTCGTAAGACGTGGTGGTGCCGCAAACGAACATTGATCCACTGATCGTATCGAGTGCTATTCCATTCAACACATCAATCCCGTGCCCTCCCAAATACGTGCTAAACGTCAACACCGGATCTATCACCAAAGTGTCAGTTGCCGCAATATTATCACAAATTGCAAACCGGATATCACCGCTCGGATCGATTACAAAAGTGCATTCGATTGGCAATTTGCCAGAGAGATTTCTAACTTCTGCAATCGGCTTGTGAAGGACAAACTCCCCGTACCTGCTTTTGATCGAAATATTCCCCAGCTTGTCGACCGCGGCCTGGGTTTCGTCGTTAGTTATCAGCGAAATGCAATCAAGACTCGCACCCGGCATGAGGACAAAGTCAACTTCGAGTCGACTACTGTCGTCGAAGTAGTATTTGGCGTCGATACCAGGATACAATTCGTGGTAGGTTACACTTGAGTAACTCGGAACGCCGGTTCTCCATGTGGTGGAGTCATTTCCGTGGTAAAAGTTGGAAATAGTTGGCAGAGTCTTGCCTGCGGCAATTACCGGCGCGGATGCCCCTTCGAATCGAAAAATCGCCCCATCCGAAGTCAGTACGCCATCGTCAGAGAGCCAAATAGCCCCCCCCTCCTGCGTGTACCATAAAGCGAATATCCGGCTGCCACTGCCCCTCATTCGGCACAAAGTACGGCTGTGTATGAACCGCAGCTTTAGCGCTAATGGGCGCCGGATCGTTGACTTTCGCCCGACCCGCCGCAGGTAAGATGGTGGTTGCGATAATGAGCATCACTTTCCCGTGCAATCGGAACAGCATGATTACCTCCCATATTGCGCCCCGATCTCTCGTCCGCCGACCGAAGCTCGTTGAAGGTGCTGTTCCCTCAGCGCCGCCGTATCCTAAAGCGATACTTGAAGTCTGTCAACTAATTTTATCGACCCAACAATCCACTAACCGATTAGCCGCACATTCATGACAACGTAGTCTCGCGGCATTTTCCCAACAAACCCAGTGTTGTTTTCAAATCTAAACATAACAGTGTGAAACAGCTCCGCCGCATTTCCGTCGTCGCCGCAGACGCGACGATGCGCCAAAACAAAAATGTGAAGAAACGAACCCAGTTCAGAGCCGGCAGATTGTTGCCCGCATCGTCTTGTATCAAATACGATTACATGCGCCACGCGGTCCCATTTCAACTGGCTTCGTTTCCCGTGAATTGTGCGCGGCCGACACGGTCGTCTGCCCGATTGCAGAGTTTCAGCGGCAGGTCGTACCCCACCCAACGGGTGGGCTTGCAGAAAATCAGATTCCCATT
>CAYVWS010000112.1:0-8859 GCA_964455535.1 uncultured Ignavibacteriales bacterium
GGCGAGAGTGCTTCGTCCCCCGGGGGGACTCGCAATGACGTACTTTTCGCGACTTGGGTTTATGATTCTGGCGGCGGTTGCCTTATTTGCAGCAGTAGGCAGGGCGTCGTCGCTTTTGATCCCGATGGATTCCACGCAGACAAATCATCTTAAGGCATACGGCGTTGTCTATAAGTCGCTGGCCAAAGGTCACAAGGCCGAGTGGCTGCTAAACTACCGGTGCGGGTCGTTCATTGTCGACGATAGCAAGGATGTGACTGATCTGTGTTTGCTCATGGGTGTGTCGGCCGAGCCGGTGACGACCGACGGTATCGCCGATATCTACCGGCAGATCGAAGTCGACAACATGGAGCGGGTGGAACTGGAAAAGGCGCCCAAGATCGCTGTCTACTCGCCCAAGAACAATGAACCGTGGGATGACGCGGTCACGCTGGCGCTGACCTACTCCGAGATACCGTACGATGTCGTCTGGGATGAAGAAGTGCTGACCGGAGCGCTCGACGATTACGACTGGCTGCACTGCCATCACGAAGATTTCACCGGGCAGTACGGCAAGTTCTATTCGGCGATGCGCAATCAGCTCTGGTATCAGGAAGATGTCCGGGTCAACGAGGCGATGGCGCACAAAATGGGCTTTAACAAAGTATCTCAGCTCAAGTTAGCGGTGGCCAAGAAAGTCGATGAATTTGTGAGGCGCGGCGGATTTTTCTTTTCGATGTGTTCGGCGCCGGAAACAATCGATATCGCCCTGTCAGCCGAAGGAATCGACATTGTGCCGCGCGAATTCGACGGCGACCCGGCTGATCCGGATGCGCAGGGCGAACTCGATTTTTCGCGCACGATGGCTTTCGAAAATTTCGAGATATCGCTCGATCCGCTGGCCTATCGCCGCTCCAATATCGACACCTATCCGGACCGGATGATTCGGTTTCCTACGGCTGACGATGACTTCTTTTTTCTCTTTGAGTTTTCTGCAAAGCTCGATCCGGTTCCGACCATGCTCACACAGGATCATGTCAACACCATCAACGGGTTCATGGGGCAGGTGACAGGATTCCGCAAGTCTCTTTTGAAAAAGTCGGTCACGGTTCTTGCTCAGCCGGACAACTACGACGAGGTCCGGTACATCCACGGCAATCTCGGGCGCGGAACATTCACCTTTCTGGCCGGGCATGATCCGGAAGATTACCAGCACATGGTGGGCGATCCGCCGACCGATTTGGCGGTGCATGTTCATTCGCCGGGGTATCGGTTGATCTTGAACAATGTGCTGTTTCCGGCGGCGAAGAAGAAAGAGCGGAAGACGTGACAGCGGACGTTCTCGCGGCAGGCGGGACGCCTGCCGCGCACGAGAGAGGGCGGCGAAGAAGAAGGAACGGAAGACCCGATCAACTGGACACGCGTCAGGTCTCACGTCACGCAGGCGCGTGACGAAGGACCTGACGCAACTGAAGAGCAAAGACGGGCAGGCAGGAAGCCTGCCGCGCACGAGTATGAGACCGATAGGACGGTCACCTTCTCGCCAGCGCCATGTGAGGCATTCATTGAATCAAGAACTGTCTTAGCTATCACAATTGTACTGTGGAAGCCGTGCCGAAAATACTTAAGCCGATATTTCATCGTTTGATGGCTGTACTTGCCGTCGGCGGCTTCCATTGTATAGCGACTGCTGAAGATCAATCTGAAAGGATTGATACCATTACTCAATTGTCTACAAACAGTTTTCTCGTCTTGGTTGAGCGTCACTCAGATGAAGAGTCAGTCCCTCCAAGGCCCTATCAAGTCTCGATTTCAAGAGTTCGTAATACCCAAGATCATTCAAAAGAGATTAGTCTAATTGCCATTGATCACCGAAGCCGAACGGCAGACTTGAAATTGATTGATGACTCGGTCTTAATTGTTGGCGTAAAGTATAGTGACAAGACTAGCCCCTACCCGAACATCATAGTACCTTTATGGAAGTCGTTTTCCCCACTTGAGCTATGGAACGGCGAGCTGTCGTCTGAAGCCGCTAAAAGTGCTCGAGTCGCCAGTGCAGACACTGGAACAGAGTACGTGGCCACGCTTCGTAGTTTCACGGACCGCGCCGACGTGTTCTCCGTGAGCTACGCTCCGTTAGATGTTGATTATAGTCCGAGTGTCTTTGTCCTTGGCGCCCATGCCGTTAATATAGTATTTGTTCATCCTTTCGAGATAAGTCTTGGAATTAGATGGACTGAGAGTGGCAGCGTTGACAATTTCCGCATATTGCTACCGGGAGAAGGCGAGAGGATTAGATCAGTGATACTTCGAGATCCAGTTCCATAATGTTGGATGAGTGAAATTCGACCCACATTTCGGTTGCGTTTGACCGGGGCGTTGTGGCGGTGTAGATTCTCACCGTGACTTCACAGTATCAGCGCACATTCCTCGCTATCGATTACGGCAAGCGGCGAATTGGTCTTGCCAAGAGCGATCCGCTTGGGATTATTGCCTCGGCACTGGAGACCATCGAAGTCAAGTCCCGTAAAGACGCCGTTGCCAAGATAGGAAAAGCAATCGCCGACTATGAGCCCAATGCCATAGTCATTGGGTATCCAGTGCTGGCGTCGGGGAGTCGCTCGCAGATGTGCGACGAGATCGATCGGTTTATCGAAGAATTAAAGACCGTTTGGAGCGGGACGATTCACAAAGTCGACGAAGACTATTCCTCCGGCGAGGCGGTTGAGCTAATCAAGTCAACCGGCAAAAGAACGGGCAAGGACAAAGGAAAGATCGACAAAATGGCGGCGCTGGTTATCCTCAGACGGTATCTTGATGAGCACCCCGAATGACAAACCGCGAGTCAGCGAACTTCTGCTTTATCTGTTCAGCACGCTGTTCATCCTCGCCATGGGAGCGCTGGTCGTGTTAGCGAGAATTCTCAAGGTGATTGGCGCGATACTCTGGTGGCCATTTCGGCGAATCTTTCGTCTTATCATCACTGCGCTCTTTCTGGCTCTGCTGATCGGTGGCGCGATATTCTATTGGTACACGCGACCGGTGGAGCTTGGCGCCCGGGTCGAGAAGATCATCATCGCCAAAGGTGATGATTTCGGGTCAGTGGTCAATAAGATTCAGACGGCCGGGCTGATTCGCGCACGGCGCGCGCTCATGATTCCGGCGCAGTGGATCGGACTTGACAGAAAGTTAACGCCGGGTCGATACGATTTCACCGGCACGGTCAGTTTGTTGTCGATCATTCACAAATTGGAATCGGCGGATTTCGAACGCGTCAAGATCACTGTCTATGAAGGCGCGCCTATCTGGCGGGTAGCTGGCGCCATAGCGCGGCCGCTGGAAGTAGATTCACTTGAGGTGTGGAAGCAGCTTCATGATACGGCGTTAATCAATAATTTGAATCTCCCGTATCTTGAAGGTCACTTGTATCCGTCGACCTATATCGTGCCGTGGGGAACGCCGCCCGCCGAAGTCATTCGGGAGATGGTGGCAACATTCAAACGCGCTACCGATTCGCTCTTTGCAATTGCCGATAATGGCGGGCTCAATCGATACGAGCTGCTAAAACTGGCCTCGATTATTCAGGCCGAAACTCGCCTTGAGGAAGAACAGCCGAAAGTGTCGTCGGTGTATCGCAACCGTCTGAAACTCCGGATGCGGCTCGACGCCGACCCGACCGTGATCTATGGATTGGGCGGATTGTCGCGGCCACTTCAAAAATCCGATCTGAAATTTGAGACACCGTTCAATACGTACATGAAATACGGTCTTCCGCCGACGCCGATCAATTCGCCGGGCCTTCCGGCTATTCGCGCGGCGGTGTGCCCCGATACAACGAATTACCTATTCTTTGTCGCCGACGGTTCCGGCGGGCATCGGTTTTCGCGTACGAATGACGAGCACAATCGGGCGCGCATGGAGATCAAGCGTCAGCAGCGATTGAACAAGAAGAGCTAAGACAAAATCAGTCAGAGGTGCGCTGATTAGATTGCAAGCGGGCCAACTCTATGGCAAGCGGGGCAAATGTATGTACGGGGTCAAGTGAGTCGAATTCGACAAATGTTCCGGGGACGGCCGACGAGAGGCCGATGAGTCCTACCACCCGGTTTTCCATTTTGATCGGATGAATGAGATACGAGCCACCGTCGACACCGTCGAGCAACAAACGGTGCTCAAGCGACGAGCCGGAAAATAGCCCGAAATATTCGTCGCTGAATTCGGATCGTTCTGCGGCCACCTGACTAAAAAGTGAATTTTCGGCCGGGAGGCGAACAGACAGTAGTCGACTGGGCTGCATACTGTGCTCCGACCAGGCGGCAACGGCCAACAAGTCGCGGTGGTGATAGCCGACGGAAACGAGTACGGCGCGAGTCAGGGGAAGGTAGTAGCAGATGCACCTGACTGTGGCGGCAAAGAGCTCCTGCAGATGGTCAGCCCCGGCCGTTTTCAAAAGTGGCGAGGAAACAGGCGCGCGATCCGAATCATCCGACATGGAAAACGTCACTCCTCTACGACTACACCCGAGGCGGGCACGAGATTGTACTTTTTCACTTTGCGCCAAAGAGTAGTGCGGCCAATGCCGAGCGCGGCGGCGGTCTTGGTGAAGTTCCAGCGGTTGTCATCAAGCGCTCTGACGATCACTTCGCGCTGATGATGCACCAGCAGGCCGCTTGAGATAGTGAGCGAGTGTCGGCCTTCGCGCGTCGGCTCAGAGATCGCTGAGTCATCGGAAGTTGTCAGGAAACTGACGTGGGCAGTGTCGATTTGGCCGTCGGTAGTCAACGCGGCGGCACGTCGAAGGGCGTTTTCAAGTTCGCGAACATTTCCAGGCCAGCGGTGGGACATGAGTTTCTCGATTGCCAGCGTAGTGAGAGTCATATCCGGGCGCATCAGTTCGCGGCTCAATCGACGCAGGTAGTAGTCGGCCAAAAGCGGAACGTCTTCCATCCGGTCGGCCAGCGCCGGAATCGCCAGCGTAATGACGGCCAGCTTGAAATAGAGGTCTTCGCGGAATTCGCCCGAGGCAACCAAAGAATGCAGATTCGAGCTTGTTGAGGCGATCAGGCGGACATCAACTTTCTTTGTGCCGCTCCCGCCGCCACGGGTGACCATGCCATCTTTGAGGAAGGTCATCAGCCGTTGCTGGGCGGAGGCGTCAAGCACGCCGACTTCGTCGATGAAGATCGTGCCGCCATCGGCTTGTTCGCACAGGGATGCCGCAGAACTGTCAGTTGATCCGAAGAGCTCGGACTTGATCTGGTCTGATGAAACGGCGCTGCAGTCGACCATCACAAAGCGAGATCGCCGCCGTTCGGAATGCTGATGTATGGTTCGGGCGAAAAGTCCTTTGCCGGAGCCGGCGGGGCCGGTCAACAAAGTTGAAATATCAGTGGGAGCGATACGAGCGGCAGTTTCTTTGGCCGACCGAAGGGCCGGCGACTCGCCGACAATATTGTCGTACCCGTAGGTCATCGCGACATGGGAACGAAGGGTGCCGATTTCGCGGCGGAGGCGATACTGCGACAGCGCCCGACCGGTGGTTGTGACTGCCGAGGCGGCCGATACGGGGATTGCGAGAATCGAAATTGAAGCGTCAGCCGCCACCGAAAATGTTTCTTCGAATTCAGCCGGGGCGCCGACCACGATCACCTCGGGAATGGGGGACTGCCGGCGGATGATGCGCTGAAGGGTCTCGGTCGAGTTCGCGAAGATCTGCCGATCGCAATAGACAAGACTGACGGTTTCGTTGCGGAGGATGTCGGCGGCTGATTCCAGAGAGTCGCATGAAATCCAGTCGAGAGATTCGTTGTTCACGAATTCCTGCAGTATTGTCTTGAGATCGGGATCGCGGCTCACCACGAGCGCGCAGGTCTTGGTTTCGGTGGTCATATCCGGCTTTTTCCCCTATTGGTGGTCAAAAGTAAGAACGGTGGTGTTCAGTTGTGAATCGGCGTCGTACCTGTGCTCTGCCCGCGCACCGAGGCGTGAGGCAAGGTGGGTCGTCACCGCCCGCCAGCCGTTAGGTGTGGCGTCGCTTTTGCGAAGCTGAGCAGTGCGGGTTGAGACACGCAGTTTGAGTTCATTTTCGGCCGAGGTTATTTCAATGGTCGTAGTGGCAGGGTCGACAAAGTCGCGGGTGTGCGATTGAATAATCAATTCGACCAACTGCTCGAACGTTCCGCGCGGAGCGGTCAAGGTATCGTCGGTCGCTTCAAATCGGGTGTCGATATGCCGCACCGAAGGGTGACGCTTGCGTATCTGCTCACAGTATGACTCGATTGATCGTGAAATCGACACCGCCACCGGCTCAAGCCGGTCGAAATTTGTCAACAGCTCGACCCGATACAGGTGATGCGCCAGTTCATCGACGTTCGATTCAATCATCGCCGCAAGTTCGGCTTCTTCGGCATCCTGTTTCCAGCACGACGTCGCGGATAAGTGAACCGCCGAGCGCTGGAGGCAGGCCAATTGATTGCGCATTTGTTCGAGCAAGAATAGCTCGGCCGCCGGATCGGCAGGCGGCGTGGCCGCCGAAGACAACGTGATCAGGCAGAGCGGCAAGATTTCGTTGCCGAGCGATGCCATCTTAAGTCCCCGACCGATCATCTGGCCCAGACGATTGCGCAGGGCGCCGAATTCCTGATCGACAAGCTCGCTCTGGCTGGATTTGAGCAATCCCGCGGCGGCACTGTTGACAGCAATTGTCCGGCCCGACGCTCGATTGACCAGCAGCCAGGGCTCGTGGCCGTTGGCAGAGTCTACAAGCGAGGCCGATATCCGCGCCACAGATTCTTCGGCGACACAAAACTGCCGGGCGATGTCATGGAAACGGTCGAGCGCACGCTGGTCGCGGCGCATTCCGGCGGGAATCATGATGCCGAAAAGAAGTCGTCCGAGTGATTTATCTGATATCGTGACAGAGAGCATCAGGTAATCGTTCTGATGCCGGGTCTTTGCTTTTTTGAGTTGGGTAAAGACGGTACCGAGAGGTGCACTTAAAGCCGCGCTGATCTCGTCGACCGGGAACAACTCCGCGCCGTCGGGATGCAAATACCGCTGGCCGATCAGCAAAAAGCCGATGCCATTTGGCCCGGCGATGTCGTCGATGAGTGTTTGTTCCGAGCCAGTCAATTCGTTGCGATAGCGCAGGCCAAGAAGCATCGAGGCCAGCGGCGCGCGATAGTCGACAGTGTGCGAGGGGACGGGTGTGATTGCGCTGCGAGAGGCAGATTCGACCCGTGTACCGGAGTGAAACCGTGTGGTTGTTTCAGTCAATATTGTTTCAAGCTGAGACACGTCTATTACATCGGTAAGTTGGAACAAGACTTTAGCTTCGGGGTTATATGGGGTTGACAGGTCTTGGGAACTTGCATACCAATGTGTTTCCAGCGCCTGTAGAGAACCGCCAACAATCCAACCGGGAGAACCATACCATGTATAGCGCCAAGGCCTACTCAGCCGCGAGCCCTACATCCAAACTTGCCCTCACCAAGATTCCGCGGCGCGTGGCCGCCGATCGCGATGTCCAGATCGAAATCCTATTTTGCGGTGTCTGCCACTCGGATCTTCATACTGCTCGCAATGAATGGGGATTTACGCAATACCCGGTTGTTCCGGGGCACGAGATCGTCGGCCGAGTAACCAAAGTCGGCTCGGCCGTAAAAAAGTTCAAGCCCGGCGACATTGCCGCGGTGGGGTGTCTGGTCGGCTCGGATCGCACCTGTCCGGAATGTCAGGCCGGACTCGAACAGTATTGCGCCAATATGGTCATGACCTACAATTCACCCGAAGCGCAAACCGGCGAGATGACCTATGGCGGGTACTCCGACAGCATCGTGGTCGACGAACACTTTGTGCTCACGGTGCCGTCCCATCTTGATTTGGCCGGCGCGGCACCGCTTTTGTGCGCCGGGATCACCACCTATTCACCGCTGCGGCATTGGGGTGTCAAGCAGGGGCAGAAAGTCGGAGTGGTCGGTCTGGGCGGGCTTGGTCATATGGGCGTGAAATTCGCACGGGCGTTCGGCGCGCATGTGGTGGTGCTGACAACTTCACAGAGCAAGGTCGACGACGCGATGCGTCTGGGCGCCGACGAAGTTGTGATTTCCCGCGATGAGAGTCAGATGCAAAAGCATGTCGGGAGTTTTGATTTCATTCTGGACACCGTTTCGGCCGATCACGATCTCAATGCGCTTTTCAATCTGCTTCGCCGCGACGGCAACCTGACACTTGTCGGGGCGCCTGAGAAACCGCAGCCGGTTTCGGCTTTCCCCCTGATTCTCAAACGTCGCAGTTTTTCCGGATCGCTGATCGGCGGGCTGGCCGAAACGCAGGAGATGCTCGATTTTTGCGGTACGCATAAGATTGTCGCCGATGTCGAAGTAATTCCGATTCAGAAAATCAACGAGGCGTACGAGCGGATGCTTCGCTCGGATGTGAAATACCGCTTCACGATCGATATGGCGTCGCTGAAGAATGAATAGGGGGCAATGTGGCGCAAGCGAAGAACAAGACAACTGAGACTAAAGCGAGTGTGGCGGAGTATCTGAAAAAGATCAAAGACGCCGACCGCCGGAAAGATTGCGAAGCGCTGGTCAAGCTGATGGCCAAGCAGTCGGGGTTTCCGCCAAAAATGTGGGGGCCGGGGATAGTCGGATTCGGGACGTACCACTATGTGTACGACAGCGGGCGAGAGGGGGACGCGCCATATGTGGGACTGTCGTCGCGCGCGAACGCGATCACGTTGTATCTGACCAATGCCAACGCTCAGCCCGATCTACTCAAGAAACTTGGGAAGTACAAGAAATCGGATGGGGGTTGTGTCTACATTCAGAAACTTGAGGATATTGACACGGCCGTGCTGGGAAAACTGGTGGCGCA
>CAYVWS010000113.1:0-8810 GCA_964455535.1 uncultured Ignavibacteriales bacterium
TGCCGTCTTTGCACTTGGCGAGCAGTTCGTCGCGGATGATGATCATGGTCACACCGGCCGGGCCGATATTCTTCTGCGCGCCGGCATAAATCATGTCGAACTTGTTGAAATCGCGGCGGCGCGAACAGAAATCCGACGACATATCGCAAATGTGCGGCACATTGCCCGTATCGGGAAATTCCTGCCACTGGGTACCGTAGATGGTGTTATTCGAAGTCGTGTGGAAATAGACGGCGTCAGCGGGAATCTTGATGTCTGCCGCTTTCGGAATCCACTTGTACGAATCTTCTTTTGACGACGCGACCACATTCACATTGCCGAAAAGTTTGGCCTCTTTGGCGGCTTTGTTGGCCCAGCTTCCGGTGTCGGTGTAGGCGGCAGTCTGGTCTTTGCGCAGGAAGTTCATCGGAACCATCGCGAATTGTGTCGAGGCGCCGCCCCCGACAAAGAGAATCTGGTACCCGTCGCGCAGGCCCAGAATTTCTTTGGTAAGCGCGACCGCGGCGTTGTTGATTTCTTCGTATTCGGCCGCACGGTGCGAGATTTCGAGGATCGACATCCCGGTGCCTTTGTAATCCAGAAGTTCATTCTGAACGGTTTTGAGGACATCGGCGGGGAGAATCGCCGGGCCGGGATTGAAATTCAGGGTTTTGGGGGACATATGTATTACCTCTTTCGTTATCGAGTAAAGTCGAAGAGTGATTGCTTCGGCTCCGCGATCCGCCTGCGGCGGAGCGGAACGCTCGCAATGACGTCTCTTCAGTGCATTTCTTATTTCTCTTCCGATGGCGGGTTCGAAGACGGACCCGCCCTACAATTGTGTCAGGTGAGGGCACCTGACTCCACAACATTGTCGGGTAGCTCGATCCGCATAACGGATCATCGCAACCCGACCTACTTTCTACGCGTGGCGTCATGCGTCCTCGCGTGACGCGTTCGCTCTCCTATCCCAACTGCTTCATATGGTCGGCGATCAGGCGTTCGATGATCTGGCCGATGCGAAGCATATTCTCTTTGCTTTCCGCGCCGATGTGCGGTGTGAAAATACAATTCGGTGCACCAATGAGCGGCGAATTGACCGGCGGGTCGGAATACCAGACATCGGTGGCGAATCCGCCGAGCTTGCCCGATTTGAGCGCTTCGGCCACGTCTTCTTCGATCACACATTGCCCTCGGCCGGTGTTGATCAGAAACGCACCGTCTTTGAACCAGGCCAGCGATTTCTTGTTTATTAGGCCCTTGGTGGAATCAAGCAATGGCACGTGCATCGAAATGTAGTCGGACGCGCCGACTGTTTCTTCAAGTGTCGGGACGATTTCAGCGAAATCTGAAAAATAGACATCCGGATGCCAGGCCAACACACGCATACGAAAGGCGCGGGCACGCAGAGCGAGTGCCGTGCCAATACGACCCATGCCCAAAATGCCAAGTGTCTTGCCGGAAAGTTCGGTGCGGTGGATGTCGGATTTGATCCACTTCCCTTCGCGCATTGAGGCATCGGCACGGGTAATCTGATTCGGCAGCGCGATCATGAGTGCGAACGCCAGTTCGGCAACCGCAAGCGTCGAGGCCTCGGCCGTGTTGAAGACCATTATGTGTTTCGACTGCGCGTATGGGACATCGACATTGTCCAGTCCCACTCCCCCGCGCACAACCATTTTGAGTTTCGGCGCGGAATCGATATAGTCTTTGGTGACTTTGGTCTTACTGCGAATCAACACCACGTTGGCTTCGGCGAGGCGCGATTTGTCGGAAGTGACTTCGCCGTATTTGGACAGGATATCCGGAAGCGTCGGATCGAAAGAGTCGGAAATCAGAATGAGCATACGTGCAAGCTGCTTTCTTCGAAGCGCATCAGTCGGCCAACAAATTGACCACGAGGCCGCTTCGCAATTTGGGTTCAAACCAGGTCGATTTCGGCGGCATGACCTCGCCGGCGTCGGCGACTGTCAGAAGCTGCGAAATCGAAGTGGGGTATAACGAAAATGCAATTTTGAATTGTCCGGAGTCGACCAGACGTTCGAGTTCTTTCACGCCGCGAATCCCGCCAACAAAGTCAATGCGTTTGTCGGTGCGGGGATTTTGGACTCCGAGAATCGGCGCGATCAGATTATCGGAAAGAATCGCCGCATCGATGCTGTTCACCGGATGGTGCATATCGAAACTGCCGGGTTTGGCCTTCAGGCAGTACCACTTTCCGTCGGCGTAGAGTCCGAACTGATGCTGAGAAGTCGGCGTAGCGAAAGCTGGCGAAGTAGATTGCTCAATGTCGAACTTCGGAGCGGCCTCGCTTAAGATGCTGGAAAGCGTCCGACCGTTCAGATCGCGAATGACCCGGTTGTACGGCATGATAAACAGCTCACGATCGGCGAAAAGACCGTTTAGGAAAAAATTGTATGGTTCGTTGCCGGTATGGTGCGGGTTTTTCTCTTTGCCGCGACGGCAGACCTCGGACGCCGCCTCGGAGCGATGGTGACCGTCGGCGATATACAGGCAATCGATCTTATTGGCGAAGATATCGACCAGCTTCTGCACGGTCGTTGAATCGTTGACTACCCAGAATTCGTGGCGGACCTGATCATTAGAAACAAAATCGATGATGGGCGCCTTTGACTGGACAGAGTCGAATACGGCGGCAACTTCGGCGTTCCATTTGAAAGTCGAGAGCACCGGCGAGGCCTGTGAGTTCGAAACAATAATATGATTGGCGCGGTCGTTTACTTTTTCGGGTCGGGTGTGTTCGTGCTTTTTGATTTTGCCGGCATTGTATTCGGCGACTGAGGTCAGCGCCAGCAGCCCGGTCTGGCGGCGGCCGTCCATAGTCTGGCGATAGAGATACAGGCAGGGCTGAGTGTCGCGGATCAGAACGCCGCGTGAAGTGAAGGCCTCGAGGTTGGATTTTCCACGTGCGTAGACCTCGGGATCGTACTGATTGAATGAATCGTCAAATTCAATTTCCGGTTTGTCGATTCGCAGAAACGAATCGGCATTTCCGGCCGCCATCGTGCGGGCCTCGGCGGTGGACATTGTATCATACGGCGGTGAGGTAACCAAAGCGGCGAGGTCGGGCTTGACGCGCAGACCGCGGAAGGGGCGAATGATCGACATATCTATTACTCGACTCCAATAGCCATGTTTGTGAACAATTTCACAGTCTACAAAGAAACCTGCGCGACTTCAAAGTTCAAGTCCTTTTCCGGCCCCGAATATACGGTGAATATTATCCGCTATTTACCAAAAAAACAGGCCGGTGCGCTCCTGCCCGTACCGGCCTGTCAGCAAAAGACTTATCGTGGGAGTGAATCAGTGTCCCATTTTGAGTTGCCAGAATAAGAAACTAAACTCATCCACTAAGCCATCAATGATTTTGTCGTAACTGCGGCCGCCCGAATGCCCGGCTTTGGTGTCGTACAATAGGAGAACCGGTTCGTCCGAGCCGGTGCTGGCCTGAACCAGCGCCGTCATTTTCCGGGCATGTAGCGGCGCGACGCGCGTGTCGGCATCGCCGGTTTCAAAAAGCACCGCGGGATAGTTGGCTCCCTTCTTCACATTATGATACGGCGAGTATTTCAGAAGATATTTGAACTGCGCCGAGTCATCGGCAGTGCCGTATTCGGGAACCCAGTATTTCGCGACAAGAAATTTGTCGTAGCGGATCATGTCCAGAAGCGGATAAGTGCAAATGATCGCGCCGAAGAGATCGGGGCGCTGCGTGAGCGCCGCGCCAACCAAAAGGCCGCCGTTGGAACCGCCTTCGACACAAATTCGCGACGAATTCGTGTATTTGTTGGCGATCAGCCACTCCGCGCCTGCATAGAGATCATCGAAGACATTCTGTTTTTTGTCGAGCATACCGGCGGTGTGCCATTTTTCGCCGAACTCTCCCCCGCCGCGCAAACTGACCAGCACATAGGCGCCGCCGTGTTCCATCCAGACAATCGCCCACTGCGAGAACATCGGCGGCATCGAGTTATTGAACCCGCCGTAGCCGGTCATGTAGATCGGACGGTTACCGTCAAGCGGCATGTCCTTGGCGTGGACAACGAACATCGGCACGGGAGTACCGTCCTTGGATTTGAACCAAACCTGCTTGACGACGAATTTCTCGGGGTCGAGAGGGATATTCACTTTCTCGAAGACTGACGATTCCCACGTCTTGAGGTCGTAGCAGAACTGAGTCCAGGGGTAAGTGAACGATCCGAAAGTCACAAAAAGCCGATCAGACTGGGTGTTGCCGATCACCGATCCGATCATTCCCAAAGTCGGCAGCGAAAGATCGCGCACGAAAGAACCGTCGGGATTGAACACCTTGACGCGGGCTTTGGCGCTGTCCAGATACTTCACGAATATGAAATTTCCGGCGGCTTTGGCATCTTCGAAGACGAGTTGCGACTCCGGCACGACCTCTTTCCAATTTTCCATACCGGGCTTGGCGTATTCGGTTGCCATCAGCCGACTGTTGGGGGCCTTCCAATTAGTTTTGATGAAGAGCTTGTCTTTGCCCAGGATCGGCTCGAAACGCGCCGGGATTCCTTTGGCGGCGACTTGAAACGGCGCGTCGGTAGTGGCGTCTTTGACATACAGCTCGGACTCATCGCCCGATGAACCTTTGAAGAAAACCGCCGCAAGGTGCTTGCCGTCATCAGAGAGGCCCATCCCCATTTCCCACTCTTTGTCGAATTGATCGCCGAAGAGCATCTTGTCGTCGGCATTGGCGGTCCCGAACTTATGAAACGCGATACGGGGGCCAATATCGGTCGCATATCCATAGAAGACGCCCGATTTGTCGCCGGTAACGATGACATCAAAGTAGAGAAACCGCGGGAGCGTATCGGGCATGTCGACTTTGGTGTTCAAGTTCTTGAATTTCACAACCGTTTCGTCCTCGCCACCGTGACGCAGCGAATAGGCCAGAAGTGTTCCGTCGCTGGACAAATCGACAATCCCGGGGGTGACCGACGAGTCTTTGCTCAACGTGATCGGATCGATCAAGAGTTCGTCCTGGCCTTTGAGTCCCTTGCGCAGATAAATCGATGAAAACGGATCATTGGCTTTGCGCTTGGACAGCAGATAGGTATCGCCGGCAAATGCGCGCACCCAGCATTGATCCATCTTCAGAAGCTGAGAAAATCGTTCGCGCAGTTTGTCGCGACCCGGAATTGTATCCAGAAGTGAGTGTGAATAAGCATTCTGGGCGTCGATCCAGGCGCGGGTCTCGGGCGAATTCTGATCTTCGAGCCAGCGATAGGGATCGGGGATGGCGATGCCATGCACGGTATCGACGACCGCGTCGACACGTGTCGCAGGAGGCGGCGGAAGTTTCGCCGCTACCGTGCCTGTAGTGACGAAAGCGACGAGAAACAGTAGAATCGTCGCGACAATCTGGCGGTGAGCTTTGGGTTGCATAGATTCTGTCCTCATTTCATGTATTCGAAAGATCGCCTACTCCACCGGAGTGGGCGGCCGGGATATTCGAGCTAACGATTGCATGGCGCGCTGAAATCTTTCATGACGCAAAGTCAGCCGGACATAGTTGCGTTCCAAAGTGCCGCCTTTGGCTTTGACGATTTGACCAAGCATGATGCGGTCGGAAAGCGGCCACTTGCGAAGATCGGGGATGCAGCAGATCAGCGGAGCGAGTCGTTCAAGGGCTGCCTTCTCGGATGCCGACCAGCGACTCACATTGCCCAGTTTGAGGATTGATGAAATCTGCTTGACCGACTTTTCTGTCGCGACCCGACGGTTGCCGTCGAATCTGTCGTTGACATAGTTGCCGACCCCATACGCGAGATTGGGCAGCGACAGTTCAGAAAATTCTTCCGTCCGGGACGGATCGAGATGGAAGACAACATCGCTCTTGGCCAGACGCCGCAGGACGGATTCGGGTGTGCGGTACCCTTTCCTGCGAGCGAGTTTGGCGGCCTCGAGATCGGCCAGTTTACGCACTCTTGGTTTGACCGGTCGAAAACCCAGCTTGTAGTAAAACCAGAACGAGCCGGACTCGATCGCTTCTTCGTTGTCATCACCAACCTGATATGACCGCACGAGCAAATTGCGGGCGCCGAAATGGGCGACAAACAGATGGAAGAAGCTCTCGATGACAAACGACGATTCGCCTGAGCGAAACGACGGAAAGACATTGATGGCAATTTCGGCCCGGTCGAAAAGCATCGCCGAGACGCCGTAGCCGATCGGCATGCCGTTACGCAGCAGCATGGCGCCGAAATTCGATTCGAGCGGCAGACGGATATCGGGATTGTTGCCATAAACGATAATTTCGATCCCGCGCCCGGGCATATATCGATAAACTTCGGCCGGATTCGATCCGATGAGGGGAAAAAGCTCCCGCACCCGCACACCCAGCACTTCTTTGATCGCCCGAACATAGGTCTCGCCTTCGGAGCGCGAGAGCTTCTTGAGAGGCCGGGCGCGTTTTTGGAGATCGGCCCTTAAATCGCGACTGCGGCCGCGGAGCGGCTCGCGCTGCACAAACCGTGCTTTGGACGGAAGTCGTTTCAAGGTACGTGAAGCGGGGGAATTGGTCAGCGTCCACTTGATCGGAAGCTGAGCATTTTCGAAAAGTGATCGCACAGTAGCGTAGTCATAGCGGGACGATTCCAACAACCCAAGCAGGACAGCAAGGGTGGTGGGGCGTTTGCGGGATATCGCCGAATGCAGCCAGGCCTGAACATCGTAGTCGGGATCGTTGTCGATGGCGTCGTTTTCCTGCCACGCGACAATCAGCGGTAAGAAAGTCAGCAGGTTGGCTGAGTCACTTTGGTTGTACTCGTCCCAGTCGATGTCAACCCACTCAGGATACCAGCGCGAAATGGCACGAGTGAGATCGTAGCTGAAAGTATTGCTCGACGATGTTCCGACAATGCCGGTGTCGGCCAGCTCGGCGGCGTCTTCGTCGCCACCATCCCGTTTGTATTTTTCAATGCGACCGGCGAACTCGATCAGCTGGCGCTCGACAGCTGACAGTTGGTCCGGCGAATCCGGATAGGCGCGGAGGAAACAGAGGAGATCGTGGTATCTACCAAGATCTTCAGCGGAGGCAAAATCAGAGCGCCTGAGCGAGGCGAGTAATCGGAGCTTTTCGCGACGTGATGCCGAATCGAAAGAGACTTTGAACTGATCTAACTTGGCCAGAAGTTTGGCCGGCGATGTGCGGGAAGCGGTCTTTCGGGGAGGTTTCGCCATATGAGTGGAATCAAGCTATGCATGGCGGAGCAGGTCGGCAAGCAATTCGTGGAGTCGACAGGGGACAAAAAAACAGGCCGGCGTAGGCCGGCCCGTTTATTTACGAAGAAAGACGAAAGGTTACTTCAGATGCTTGGCGACCAGTTTGGTCATTTCAAACATCGAGACCTTCCGGCGGCCACCGAAGATCGGCGCCAGACGCTCGTCAGCGTTAATCATCCGACGGTTTTCCGAATCCTGCAGTCCATTCTTCTTGATATAGTCCCACAGCTTCTTGGTGACTTCGGTACGCGGCATGGCGCGATCGCCAACCACAGCGCCGAGTTCGGCCGAAGGAGTCATGGGTTTCATGAACGCCGGGTTCGGTTTCCGCGGCTTGCGGGCGGCCTTAGCTTTCGCGGCCGCCTGCCGGGGCTGCCCTTTCCTAGGGGCCGCACGCCGCTTGGAAGCGGTTTTTTTCTTAGGCGCTGCTTTCTTTGCTTTCTTCTTTGTCGCTTTCTTCTTGGTAGCTTTCTTCTTGGTGGCTTTTTTCTTCGTGGCTTTCTTTTTCGCTGGCATGTGTTGCTCCTTAGCGTTAAAGGTGAATTAAGGGTTTGGGTTTCTTGTTGCGCATTGCTTTTCGGAACAAGGGAGCGTGTGAACCCTGTCGCATACCCGCTCGTTCCGCGCTTATAATGACAGAGTTAAAATACAGGCGCAACAAAAAAACACTAAAAATCCAAAAAAAGTTTGACAACCGTCGTCAACATTCGTGTCCGAGTGAGAACAGGTGGAACGACGCAGCGTGTGCCGAAGAGCACAGATCAGCGACGCGATGATTAGATTCAGCCACGATGCAGTTCGATAATCGGCGCTTCAGGTGGGCAACCGAGTCGGAACGGAAACCAATGACCGGCGCCGGAAGTGGTGTAGAGCACACTCTGGTCTTTTCGGTAGGTTCCCCAGAGATACTTGTTCGGAAAGGCCGGTTCAAACACTGATCGACCTAACAGTCCCACTTGTCCACCGTGAGTGTGGCCGGCCAATACGAGCCCGATCTTCCGTGTGGCAGCGGTATCGAGGGCGTCGGGACGGTGACTCATCAGAATGGTAAATGCGCTGTCGGATCGGCCGGCAAGTGAGGTATCAATCGCCCGCGGGAAGAAGTCTAGTGGGGCCTGACTCAACCGCTGAGGATCGTCGATACCCGCGAGATAGAAACTGCGTCGGCCGTCGGTAATCGGCACACCGGTGTTAATAAACAGAGGAATAGGCGACTTGTCGAAAAGGCGCCGGACTTCGGCGACTCCCCGGAAATATTCGTGATTGCCGAGGGTAGCATAGGTGCCGAGCGGCGGATTGAGTTGGGCGATCGTGGTGAGGGCGTCGGGCAGTAGTTGCAGATTGTCGGCGACGTCGCCGGTGACCAGCACGATGTCGGGCTTGTACTCGGCGGCGCGGGCACACAGATCAGACAAGTCATCAATGGTGACATAATGCCAAAGGTGGGTATCCGATATTTGCAGGATGCGGAGTCCGTCGAGTTCGGCTGGCAGCGCCGGGATTGAAAGATTGCGCTGCGGGATTTTGATCGGTCCAAGCGCCCGGCCCACCCCGGTCGCCCCCAT
>CAYVWS010000114.1:0-8674 GCA_964455535.1 uncultured Ignavibacteriales bacterium
ATCTTGGCGGCAAGGATCAGTATCTCGGCAACGGCCGCGACAATGCCTACTGGCGAACCAATTCAAAATGGGGCGGCGGGATGGATATCCAGCTTCTGCCGGTCGATTCAACGAAGGGGAAACCATGAAACGCGTCATCACCCTTTCGATATTTGCCACACTCACGCTTGGCCTATGTGTGACGACCGCATCGGCGCTCACCAAGGCGCAGGAAAAGAAATTCGACTCGCTCTTTGTGTTGGCCTCGGTGGGCGAGATCAAGTACAAAGACCTGGTCGGCCCCGCCAAAGACTCGATAGCCGCGATGGGCGGCGAGGTAGCGGTTTTGCTGATCGACAAATTCGACACCAAGTCCGCCCGCGAGCGAGTAACGATACTCGAAATTCTCAAGAAAATCGGCAAGGGGGCTGTCCCCGAATTGGTAAAGGCGCTGCATCGGCCGAATGGCTTAGTGGTCGAGCGCGTATGCAATTCGCTTGCAGAGATTGGCGATTCGGCCGCGGTGCCGGGGCTGCTGGGCGTAACCGGACATCCGCGTTGGCAGGTACGCGAGCAATCGACCGGTGCGCTGGGTAAATGCCACGACAGCCGCGCCAACAACGCGGTAACGTCGGCGATGCTCGACACCATCGGCCAGGTGCGCAAGGCGGCCGCAGTGGCGGCGGGCGACCTCAAGCTGCGTACAGGAATCCCGGCGCTGGTCCATATGCTCGGAGATGATTTCTACGGCGCTCGGATGTGTGCGCTCGAAACTCTTTGTAAATTGGATACGGCGAATGTGA
Organism: uncultured Ignavibacteriales bacterium; assembly: GCA_964455535.1. Classification (GTDB taxonomy): domain Bacteria; phylum Zixibacteria; class MSB-5A5; order GN15; family FEB-12; genus JACRAV01. The sequence continues at coordinate 783 of CAYVWS010000114.1, forward strand.
TCACCATTCTTGCCGACTCAATCTTATCTTCCAACGCCGTGATCGGCGACCGCGCCTGCGCCGTGCTCGGTCGACTCCGGACACAATCCGCGCGCAATATTCTGATGGAGCAGGTGAAGTCAGTTAATGCCCGCCGAAGGTCCCATGCCGGTCTTGCGCTTATTTATTCCGATCCGGCTGATAGCTGCGGACTGCAAAAGAGCTTTGTTGATGTCGAGACCAATCCACGCGTGAAACTGCAACTCCAGTCAGCTCGGGGCGTCGGGAATTCATCGAAATAGCTCCTTTGTGACGGTCTTTTGCCTCGGTCTGATTGTATATTTCCCCTATGGCCGCGATTTCGAAAATCCCGGAACGATATTTTTTGCTCGCCGAACGGCTCGGCGGAAGAGTAATCGAACGAGACAGTGGGGCCTATTGCCGGGTAGAAACGACCGTCGATCAGTTCGACCTGCTCGGTAAGGATGATTTGTCGAAAGTACTCGAAGTCGACTCGTTCCCCATCGAGGCATTCACGGCCGATGAGGAGGCAGGGGAGATTGCGCCGAATCAGTTGATTTGTTTTGATACCGAGACAACCGGGCTCGGCGGCACCGGCACCGTTCCCTTTTTGATCGGGTGTGGCCGAGTTACTTCCGATGGATTCACGGTGGTGCAATATCTCCTTCCCGACTACGCCGACGAAGCCGCGGCTCTTTCCGATTTGCTTGAAGATATCGGCGTCGACGGTTCACTGGTCACGTATAATGGTGCGGCTTTCGATTTGCCGCTGGTGCGCGATAGGCTGATCCTCAATCGCGTGGCCCGTGAACTGCCGTCGAGACGCCACTTCGATTTGCTGCATCCGACCCGGCGCCTCTTTCGCCGACGGTTGAAGGACTGTTCGCTTATCAATATCGAACGCGAGTTGTTCGGGCATATCCGATCAGACGACATCCCCGGCTATTTGATCCCGTCGGTCTATTTCGAATGGCTCAACGATCAGTCGACCGACAATCTCAAATTGGTGTTGGAACACAACCAACAGGACATTATCACGCTCATTTATCTGTGCAACAGAATCGCCAGGGCATTTGCAACGCGCGGAGATTCGCTCTCGGCGACCGATGATCTGCATTCGTTATCGAGAGTCTACGGCCGTCGCCGTCGCCACGAACGAACTTCGGAACTCTATCAGCGTATGGAGCGCGAAACTGATACCGATTTGGCTGCTGATATCCGGCTTTACCATGCCAACAACTACAAGCGAATCGGTGACTGGAACAAGGCCGCCGAAATCTGGCAGGAACTTTCATCGGTCGAATCAAAAGAAGGGTACTGGTCGTGTATCGAACTGGCCAAGTACTTTGAACATCGAGCGCCGGACATTCAAAAGGCGCAGTCATTTGCGATCCGGGCCCTACAGATTTGTCCATACTCCCAGGTCCATAAGCAGAGCATAGAAATCCGCCTTGAGCGGCTGACCCGGCTGGCCCGGAAATAGAACCGCGCTCAACTTGTTTGCCATATCGCCGATATAAGGGGTAATAAGGAGAGCCCGGTGGTATGGATGCCGACTTTCTAAAAAAAGTCCTGTCTGACAATCGCGAATTGGCGTCGCTTCCCCAGACGCTGGCCGAAGTCTTGCGCGTGACCCGTGATGAACGATCCTCGGCGCAGGATATGGCCAATGTCATCATGCGCGATCCGGCGCTCACGGCGCGCGTCCTCAGAATTGTCAACTCAGCATACTACGGACTCGGGCGGCAAATCGGCTCGATTTCCCAGTCGATCATGACCATCGGTATGCGCCAGGTTTCGGCGCTCGCGCTGTCGTCGTCTGTCTACAAGATGACCGATAACTGGCATTCGGGTTTTGACCGCCGTCTGTTCTGGCGCCATTCACTCGAAGTCGCTATCGCCGCGCGCATGCTGGCTGAACAAGTTAAATGGCGCAATCTAGAGGAACCGTGGGTGGCCGGGCTGCTTCACGATGTCGGTCTGCTGGTACTCGAACGCTCCTACCCCAAAGAGTTCGGCCGCATCTGGTCGATGGCTCAGCGCGAAAGCGCCCTCGAAGACTACGAAATCCAACAGTGGAATACCGATCATGCCAGAGTCGGGCAGTTCTTGCTTCAGCAGTGGAACTTGCCGGAGTCGATTTGTGCGGCGGTCGGTTATCATCATACGACCTTTACGCCCAATGACACCGATCCGGAACGTCAGCTTACGCAGATCATCTGCCTTGCTCATCTTCTGTCGCGCCACTCGTTTGGCAAGGGAACTTCGGTAAGCGAGGCCGATGTTGAGCATAAGCATATTCTCGCTTCCAATCTGGGAATCAGCAAGGAAGTCCTTCGCGATATCGAAAAGCAGGTCTTCAGCCGGACGATCACCGAAGCGCAATATCTTGAGATCGACATCGGCTCAAGCGATGAATTGCTGATGGAAGCTAACCAGCAGCTGATGGATCAGTATCTGACCCTTGAGTCGCTGCTGGGCGAGAACCGACATATGCAGAACCTTCTGGCTCGCGATCAACTGGCGGGCGCCTCGAGCGAATCTCTGCGGAAAGCCACGATGGTATTCAGCCAGTATTTGGCCGATGCGATCGACATGATGAGTGCGCGCGTGAATGTCCTGCACAAGGGAGTCGCCGGTGCGGTTGTCAAAGACGATGCGACTTCGGCCGTTCAGGAGATTCTCACCGGGCTATCGGCGATGCGTACCCTCACCACTGAAATTCTCTCGCTGACATCCTCGCAAGCCGCCGAGCCGCGCGATTCGGCCTATATTGCGGCGGTCGAATCACGAGTCAAAACGATGCTGGCGTCGATCCAGGAGCGCCCGGCATGGCCTGCTCCTGTCAGATAAGCATCTAATCCAAATACTGTCCAAGAAAATGCCGGTGAGATTTACCGCGAGGCGGATACTTCTATCTCGCCGTTTTGATTCACGATCGAAATTGAATCCCGGGCGGAACCCAATCGAATGATTCCCGATCTCAAACCGCCGTTGTTTGACTTCTCGACCGGAAACGTCGAAGTAATATCGCTGTTAATGGTGCGAGCCAGAATGAGAAGATTGCCCGTGCGGGGGAGATTGATTCTTACCGGCGCAAAAGCGGTATTGATCACACAGGGGCCGCTTACCCCCCGGCCCAGAGTCAGTTCTATCTCGCCGTTTTGATTGTTCACATCGAACGGCCCGGTCAGATTTTCACCCATGATACCGGAGTAACGATTGACGAGCTTGAGCGCGCCGCTGATATCGGCCACTGAAATCGGCGAGTAGCTGTTTTCAAGTAATGTCCGGCCTTCGATGTTCTCGGCGGTAATCGACTGATACGCGTTGCGCACCGAAACCTCGCCTTTGATATCCGATACCGTGACCGGTCCGTATTGATTGGTGACTACTACTGGGCCGGTATGATCGGTGACTGAAATCTCGCCGGTGTTCGAAATGTTCAACCGCCCCCGCGATTCACTGACCGAAACCGGGGCATAAGAGTTAGAAACAGTGATCGTGCCATTGCAACGTGACACCTCGATGCCGGCGTAGGAATTCTGAATGAGCATATCTCCACCGCAGTCCACAACGGCCAGGTCGCCCATTGCGTTGGTTGCCCGCACGCCCGAGGCACAGTTGGAAATTTCCATCGAAGCATAGCTCGAGGTTGCGTCGACCGGGCCGGTGATTCCGTCAATCATCACATCGCCATAGGCCGCCTTGCAGTACACTTTCATCGACGCGGGGACAGAAACCGTTAGAGTGTTATTGATTATCTGAGTCTGTGGATCGGAAAGCCGGGGAATCGCAACTTCAACCCGGTACCTGTCTCGTTCCTGCAACAATTGAAAGCTGATCGAATCGGCCAGGGCCTTTTCTCGGGAACGCGACGAGGCGCTTACTTCGAATTCAAGCGACGCCGTGATCGACTTGTCGTGCGTGCCGGTTATTTCGATCCCGCCATTCGGATTCGAGATATATACCGGAAGACCGGGCGATTCTACCGTGATCACGCCGTTGGCGCTTCGCTGTGTGCCGGTGCCTGTCTGTTTCCAGACCGTGGCATTCTTTTTTGATTTGGTGTAGCTCCGGATAGCCGGTGGCACAGGTGTCGGCACGGCTGTGCCATGAGGCGCCTGCGGGGCGGTCAGATCGATGCGCTGGAGTTCTTTCGCGGCCTGCTCCATTGCTTTGCGCGCAATCTCCATCGCCGCTTTGCTCGATTCTTTGTCCCCTTTGTAGGCATCCTTCATCGCCTTGTAGATCTGATCGCGGGAATAGGAGGTCTCTTCAAGATGATCCTGATAGCTTTCCAGTTGTTCCCGCAGCAGATTGATTTCGCGGCTGAGACTCCTTACTACGCGGCATCCTTTGGCGGTGCGCTTGGAATCGCTGCCGCACTCGCGATCGATTTGACTGAGCTTCGCCCCAAAGGCGCTAAGATCGGTACCAAGCTTGTCTGGGTCGTCATCGTATGCCGAGACTTTGATCGCTGAAGTGAAGGTGGCAAAAGAAAGTTCGGCGGTCAGATTTTTGTCCCCGATATCGTTCAGGTAATCCGAGTAATCATCAATGAGGTCCTGAAGTTTGTCCAATACATCAGTGTACTCATCCGCCAGTTCCTGCGCGGTTTCGTCGACCGGAATGCCGGCAAAGATATAGGGCTTGGGTGTCTCTTGAGCTGTTGATACTGCGGGTGCGAACTGTACCCCCACCCAGACTACAATTGTGACCAACACACCAGTTGCGGTCCGGCAAATTCGAAAGCGGGTGGCTGATTTCAATGAGTTCATATACATACTACCAACATCTCAGCAGATTCTTCCGCCGGATTCGGCCCTGCGGCTGTCCCGGCAGTCTCTACCTGAATTTACGAGAGAATGGGGGGATAGTTCCAGTATAATTCTAAGTCCTACAGCAGATTGCCACCGATTTCACAATCGGTTGAAAGCAGGATGAGCATCGTGATCGCTTCTTTGTTGAAGATCGTTGCAAGATTGTTCGTCAAATCGAGCTGTCACGCTTTTACGATTCGACCGCCTGAAATCCCCTCCAACTAATCCTTTGGCAAATAAGGGGTTATTGCGTATCTTGGAGGCACCCTCACAAGACTGACAGCAACCAGAACATCGGACTAAGGCACGACTTTTGCGTTTGAAGCGACAAAGAGTTTGGTGAGGAATGTTCAGAATCTGCACAACCATCATTTTCGTTCTTTTTTCGGCTGCTGTATTTGCGGCTGATTTTGACCGCTCTGCCGAGCACTCGGCGCGTATCGCGGGACAGTCGCCGCTCCGCCGCGATGCACTTTCTCTGTCCCGTACCCAATCGCTTGCGTCGTCGGCTTTCGGTGATCTGCTGGTTTCCGACATCGGCGCTCCGGCGCGTTTCACTCAGGATCACTCGCGACTCCTGCCCATCTCTTCGGGTCGGTGGCTGGCGGTGTGGAACGATGACCGGATGGGTGCCTCGAAAATCTTCTGGCAGATTCTGGATTCTGCTGGAAGCGCGATCGGAACTAATCAGCTCGCAGCGGGATCACTCTCGGGAAACGACATTGTCGACCCGCTGTTGATTTCGGATTTTCGCGGCAAGATATATCTGCTGTACCGCGACCAAAGCGCAGGCGAAGTTTTCGTCTCTCGTTACAATGCTGATCTCTCATCTGATCTCAGCGCTCTGCTGATTAACGACACCGCGCTAGGCGCCTATGCCGGCCCGTTCGACGCAGCTGTTCTGCCCGACGGTCATCTTGTCGTCACGTGGGAAAACTACGGTCCGTCGGAGCAGACTATCATGGTCTGCCTGCTGGATTCGACGATGTCAATCTATGTCGGCCCGGTGGCGGCGTCGAGTCACTCCGGCGCAACCCAGAAATGGGTGCCGTCGGTGGCCGTTGATCCTTCGACCGGCTTTCTCATTGCGTGGGAAGATTATCGCAACGGCAACGCAGATATTTTCGCGCGCCAATTCGACGGCGCCGGGATTCCGGTTGGCGCCGATTTTTCGATTGTACCGTCGCCTGCTTCCGATAAAGCGCAATACGCTCCGCAGGCAGCATTCTGCGGGGCCGACAAATATGTCATCGGCTGGATGGATCGCCGCTTGGGGCAGGAAGTATACATTCAGCAATTCAGCCCGGTCAGCGGTTTGGTGGGAGCCAATCGACTGATCTCGATTGCCGACACTCTGACGACCAATTGGAATCTTGATCTGGCTGTCACACCGGCGGCCACGCTCTGCGCCAGCTGGGGGGCGTTCGGCGCCGCGAACAGTATTGTCAGCGCCCGTTTCGCCGCAGGTCTTACTATGATCGGATCGCCGACTTCGCGCAATCTTACTTCGACCGGACGTCGCTGGTCTCCGGCGGTTGCCTACGCCACCAACAAACGATATGCAATGGCCTGGACTGAGTTCCAAAACGAAGATGCCAACATTAACCTGATGCTTTTCGATACCGCCGCCGTCCGGAAACTCGGCGCTGAAAAGACATTGAACGACGACAAATCAGGCGCACCGTCGGTCCGTCCGTCGATTGTCGCATCAAGCGATTGGTACGATCTGGTGGTCTTTGAAAGCCGCCGTCGTGACGCAGGAGACATCTATTGCCAGGCAATCGCGGTGACTGGAATAATTCCGGAGCGCAATCAACTAGTCAATCAGGATTCAGGCGCGAATCTGCAATCGGAACCGTTTGTCTGCGCAGCGTCCAATAAAGCGTTGGTCACCTGGATCGACAGCCGACCTCTTGCCGGAATTGCGGGACAGAGAATCTATGCTCGTTTCGGTGGACCATCGGGTCTTTTCACGACCAACGAGTTCTGCGTTTCGGACACATCATTGGCGGCGGTCAAGAGTCAGCCGCATGCCGCGATGGCGGCATCAGGTCGCGCGCTTGTCTCCTGGCTCGACAAACGAAGCGGAATTTTGCAGGTGTGGGGGAGATGGTTGAGCACTTCCGGCGCAATCGACGGTGCGGAATTCCAGATTTCAAATTCCATCTCTGATCTGCAAAATGATCGCCTGATGACCTCCTGCGACACCCTCGGTCGGTTTTTTGTGACCTGGCTTGATCGCAGCGGCGCGGCTCCGACTGTAAAATCGCGCTGGTACAACAACGACAAATCAGCAGGCGGGAACTGGTCATGGGCGCCGTCGATAGGTTCGGTCATTCATACGATCTCTACCGGCAGTTTCCCCAATGGGAACATAGGCATAATTTGGGCAGGGTCGAACGATATCCTCCCCGGCGAATGGCTCTCGTTGGCTGTCATTACGCCGGGTGGAGCGTTGGCCCAGCAGAGATTCGACATTGGCAATTCCCCGCGGGTGGAACCCAAAGATCTGTCGATCTCCATAGACGGTGGCGGCTGGGTGAGTACAGTGTGGATAGACAATCGAAATGGGTTTAGGCAAGTATACTATCAGCTAAACGATCCCACATTGAATATGACAACCGGTGCAAATCCAGTATCGTCGACGACTCCCGAATTTATGACACAGCCAGTGACGCACGCAAGCCGTGGGCGAACATGGTTCGCATGGGTCGATCCGCGAGCGTACGGGCTTCAGGTGTACACATCCAATCTGGTTTACCTGCCGACAGAAGTTGATGAGCCCGATAACTCCCTGCCGACCGACTTTGCGCTGGCGCAGAATTATCCTAACCCGTTCAATCCCTCGACCACTATAGAATTCTCACTGCCGAAAGCAACAGCCGTTACACTGACTGTCTACAACGTGCTTGGGCAATCAGTGTCGACCCTTGCCGACAATGAGCTGTATCCGGCGGGCAATCACAAAGTTATTTGGGACGGCCGTGACCAGACTGGCGCGGGCGTGGCGAGCGGGATTTACTTCTACCGAATCTCAGCGGGTGATTTTGTTCAGCAAAAGAAGATGGT
>CAYVWS010000115.1:0-8647 GCA_964455535.1 uncultured Ignavibacteriales bacterium
TACGCGAGGGCGGCCGCACGGTCGGCGCCGGTGTCATCGCCGAAGTTATGGAATAGTTAATAGTAACCTTGTTGTGTAAAGAGACGTGCTGTGCCAAGAGAAAGAATAACGCTGGCTTGTGGTGACTGTAAACGCCGCAACTACGACACGATGAAGAACAAGCGGTTGCATCCGGACCGGGTCGAATTCAAGAAGTTCTGCCGGTTCTGCAACAAGCATACGGCGCACAAGGAAACGAGGTAAGCTCGAAAGTCAGAGGCCAGTAGCTCCAATGGTAGAGCGCCGGTCTCCAAAACCGGATGCTGGGGGTTCGAGTCCCTCCTGGCCTGCCAAATATTGATGAGGAAACGGATACGTTCGTGGAAAAGGTAAAACAGTACATCAAAGACACGATCGGCGAGATGCAGAAGATGTCGTGGCCGAGCAAAGAAGAGCTTATTGGCTCGACTATTGTGACGGTCGTCGTCTCGGTCATCATCTCGATCTTCATCGGCATAGTCGACCGCGTTCTGGTCTATGCCATGCAGGCGATCTTCGGCACGGGAGTGAACGGTTGATGCCTCTTCGCTGGTACGTGGCTCATACCTATTCCGGTCACGAACAGAAGGCCAAGACCTATCTGGAGTCGGCGGTTATCAACGCCGGCTTGCAGGAGCGTTTCGGCAAGATCGTCATCCCGACCGAGCAGGTTACGGAGATGAAGCAGGGGAAGCGCGCAACGTCGACCAAGAAATTTCTCCCGAGCTACATCCTGATCGAAATGGATCTGGACAAAGTCACGCAGAATCTGGTCGTCTCGACTCCGGGCATCACCAATTTTGTCGGCGCGGGCGGGAAGCCCCAGCCGCTCAAAGAAGAAGAGGTCTCCCGCATCGCGGGACAGATCGACCGGAGCCGCACCGAAGAAGTCGCCGAGATTCCGTTCCAGGCCGGCGATCCGGTGAAAGTAATTGACGGTCCGTTCGCCGATTTTTCCGGCACCGTTTCCGAAGTCAACATGGAACGCCGCAAAATCAAAGTTATGGTTTCGATATTCGGCCGACCCACGCCTGTAGAGCTGGATTTTCTGCAGGTCGAACTGGTCAAGGCCAAGGCGTAATTTCGCAAAGTTAGTTTGAACTGGAGATAGCTAAGTCGTGGCAAAAAAAGTAGTCGGATTCGTCAAGCTGCAGATTCCCGCCGGACAAGCCAACCCGGCGCCGCCGGTTGGTCCGGCGCTCGGACAGCGCGGTGTGAACATTATGGAATTCTGCAAAGCATTCAACGCCCGCACCCAAAGCGGCCAGGGAATGCTCACCCCGGTGATTATCACCGTGTTTTCGGACAAGTCGTTCACCTTTGTTACCAAGACACCGCCCGCCTCGACTTTGTTGGTCAAGGCCGCAAAGATTCCCAAGGGATCTTCGGTGCCGAACAAAGACAAGGTCGGCAAAGTGACTTTGGCGCAGGTGAAAGAAATCGCCACCCTCAAAATGGAAGACCTTAACGCGGCTTCGGTTGAGGCGGCGATGAAGATGGTCGAAGGTACCGCCCGTTCCATGGGCATCGAGATAGTCGGATAATTAACTCGTTCGTTAGGACCCGAACGGCGCAGGTCGCCGGTGTCGGGGAGAATAGGAGCGTATGAAGCATTCCAAAAAGCAATTGGCCTTTCGCGCCAAAGTGGACCGTCTGAAACGGTACACCATAGCCGATGCGGTCAAGATTTTGAAGGAAGGGCACTACGCCAAGTTCGACGAATCAGTCGAAGTCAGCATGCGTTTGGGAGTCGATCCCAAGCACGCCGATCAGATGGTTCGCGGCACGGTGGCTCTTCCGCACGGAACCGGTAAAGCGGTTCGCGTGGCTGTTTTCGCGGCCGGCGACAAAGCCGCCGAAGCAACTGCCGCCGGCGCGGACTTTGTCGGCGCCGAAGATCTGGCCGAAAAAGTCAAAGGCGGCTGGACAGATTTCGACGTCGCCGTCGCGACCCCGGACATGATGCGTTTGCTCGGTCAACTCGGTAAAGTGCTCGGTCCGCGCGGACTGATGCCCAATCCGAAAACCGGCACCGTCACGATGGATCTGAATAAGACCGTGAAAGAATTGAAAGGCGGACGTATCGAGTTCCGCGTCGACCGTCAGGCGAATATCGCCGCGGCTGTCGGTAAAGTCTCGTTCCAGGAAACACAAATCGCTGACAATGTGCGTACCTTCGTGGACGCCGTTCTGCGCGCCAAACCGGCCTCGGCCAAGGGCGCCTACCTCCTGTCCGCGACCTTAAGTTCAACCATGAGCCCCGGAATCAAACTCGATCAGGATGAGTTTGAAACCAAGAAGTAAGCGCAGGAGTATCGACTATGCCGAAACAAGAAAAAGTAACAGCTGTCGCCGAGATCAAAGATCTCTTTGCGAACGCTGAGGCCTACTTCTTCACCGATTATCAGGGCCTCAATGTCGCCGACATGACCGTCCTTCGAAAGAATCTGCGCCAGAAGAAAGTAAAGTATCTGGTCGCCAAGAATACGCTTCTGAAAAAAGGCGCCGAGCAGGCCGGTATCACCGGCATCGAAAAATATCTCACCGGTCCGACCGCGGTTGCCTTTGCGACCGAAGATGCTCCCGCCGCCGCGAAAGTTCTGCACGATTCCTTTAAGGAAAAGCAGCTTCCGCGGGTAAAGGCGTTCGTCGTTGCCGACCAGACCCATCCGGCCGCCAGTCTCGAAGCATTTGCGTCGCTGCCGAGCAAGGAAGTCCTCCTCGGTCAGTTGGCCGCACTGGTGAAACAGCCGATGCAGGAGCTGGTCAACACCATGAACGGCTTCTTCCAGCCGCTTGTGGGTTCGATCGACGCTCTGGCGGAAAAGAAGAAAGACGCCGCCTGAGGCGGATTGAAGGAATACCCGGTTATCGGCAAGACTTGTCACCCCAGCTTCTAAGCGGATCGATGTAGATCATCCGTTTGGGGAAAACGCCTTCCGGTCACCGTACGAGATAGAAAAAAAGAGAACCATTAGTAGATGAGGTTAGTATCGTGTCAGCAATCAACGAAATAGTCGACAAGATCGCAGAATTGAATGCGATGCAGCTCTCCGAGCTGTCGAAAGCCATCCAGGATAAGTTCGGCGTCAGCGCCGCAGCTCCGATGGCGATGATGGCCATGCCGGGTGCGGCCGCCGGTGGCGCCGCCAAGGCCGAAGAGCAGACTGAATTCTCCGTCGTCATCACCAATGCCGGCGACAAGAAGATTCAGGTCATCAAAGTCGTTCGCGAATTGACCAACCTCGGCCTGAAGGAAGCCAAGGATCTGGTTGAAGCCGTGCCCGCCAAGGTCAAGGAAGGCATCTCGAAAGAAGAAGCCGCCACTGCCAAAGCGACGCTCGAAGAGAACGGCGCGACTGTCGAACTCAAGTAGTCCCGCGTTTGAAGGCTTGCCCGCCGGGAACCGAAGGGCTCCCGGCCGGTTACAAGTCCGGAAGGTGGAGGGAATCCTTTTTTCCCCCGTATTGTGTTCTTTGACTTGGTGAATTGACTGCATAACCGGCTCCCCGATGCGAAAAATACCGGGAGCAGAATGAAAAAGATGACAGGATCACCAACTGTAAACATGACCGCACGTGACGGAGTAAACTCTCGGATGGGTTTTTCTGCCCAATCGGGTTTTGTCTGTTTTTAGGAGGGTACGACTTTGGCCAGTCCCGGAACAATAACCAGGAAGACATACGCGTCCATCCCCGATGCCGCGGCAATGCCGAATTTCCTGGAGGTCCAGCTCAAATCTTATGAAGAGTTTCTGCAGGCGAACGTCGCTCCGGCCAAACGGGCCAAGCAGGGTTTGCAGGAAATCTTCCTGGACATCTTCCCGGTAACCGATATTCACGAAAACTATTCGCTCGAATATGTCCATTTCTATCTCGGTCCGACGCGCTACTCGATCGAAGAGTGCCGCGAGCGGAACATGACCTTCGCCGCCCCCCTCAAAGTCACCATGCGCCTGATCACGCGACAGGGCGAGGGGGACCAGAAGACGGTCAAGGACGTGATGGAACAGGATGTGTATCTCGGCGAACTGCCGCTCATCACCGAGTGGGGCACGTTTATCATTAACGGCGCCGAGCGCGTGATCGTCAGCCAGCTCCACCGTTCGCCCGGCGTCTTCTTCGACGAAGAGACTCACCCCAACGGCAAACTGTTGTATTCAGCGCGTGTCATTCCCTATCGCGGAAGCTGGGTCGAATTCTCGCTTGATATTAATGATATCATGTGGGTCTATATCGACTCCAAGCGCAAGATGCCGATGACCACGCTTCTCCGCGCCATCGGTATTTCATCTGATGAAGAACTGGTTCAGAACTACTATGAAACGGCCAAGTTTACGCTCTCCGGCAAGAAGGCCAAGGATTTGGAAGGCGTTTTCCTTGCCGAGACGATTATCGATAAAGAGACGGGCGAGGTGCTCTACGCCGTCGGCGAACCGCTCACCGAAAAAGTCGTCGGCAAGATCGAAGATGCCGGCTATCGCACGATAAAAGTTATTCCGGCTTCCGAAAAGCGCGACGCCTACGTTCTTCTAAACACGCTGGCTAAAGACCCGACCAAATCAAAAGAAGAAGCGCTCATCAAGTTGTATTCGCTGATGCGTCCGGGCGAGCCGCCGACGGTCGAGATGGCCGAATCGCTTCTGGAAAAGCTGTTCTTCAATAATAAGCGTTACGATCTCGGCGAAGTCGGCCGCTACATGATCAACCAGCGCCTGCACCTCGATATTCCGCTGGATAAGACCGTATTCGATCTCAAAGATTTTCTCGCGATCACCAAGTACCTGATCGGCCTGCGCAACGAGCAAGGCTTCACCGACGATATCGATCACCTTGGCAACCGTCGCGCCCGAACCGTCGGAGAATTGCTTTCCAATCTATTCTCCGTCGGTCTTTCGCGCGTCGCCCGCACTATTCGCGAGCGCCTATCGCTCAAAGATCAGGAAAATGTCACGCCGCAATTGCTGGTCAATGCGCGCACGGTGTCATCTGTGATCGAGTCGTTCTTCGGCTCCTCGCAATTGTCGCAGTTCATGGATCAGACCAATCCGTTGTCGGAACTGACCCACAAGCGTCGCTTGTCGGCGCTCGGTCCGGGCGGTCTGACGCGTGAGCGCGCCGGATTCGAAGTCCGCGACGTACACCACACCCACTATGGCCGCATGTGCCCGATTGAGACCCCCGAAGGTCCGAACATCGGTCTGATCACGTCGATGGCGACTTTTGCGCGCATTAACAAATACGGCTTTTTGGAAACGCCGTATCGCAAAGTTGTCAAAGGCAAAGTTACCGAAGACATTCATTTCCTTTCGGCCGACGAGGAAGACCGCTACTATATCGCGCAGTCGCACGAAGAACTCGACAAGCACGGTAAGTTCGTCAACGAGTATATCATCGCCCGCCGTCGTTCGGATTATCCGTTAGTGGCCGCCGATGAAGTGCAGTTCATGGATGTCTCGCCGCGCCAGATTGTCTCGGTTGCGGCTTCGCTCATTCCGTTCCTTGAACACGACGACGCCAACCGCGCCCTCATGGGATCGAACATGCAGCGCCAGGCAGTACCGCTTCTGCGGGCCGAGGCGCCGATTGTCGGGACCGGTATGGAAGGCAAAGTGGCGCTGGATGCCGGCGCCGTTGTGCGCGCCCGTCGCCCCGGCGAAATCATTTACGCCGACGCCGACAAAGTTGTGGTTCGGCCGAGTGTGAAAGTTCGCGCAGGCAAACTCGGCTATTTCGAAGACGACGAATATCGCTTCACCAAATACCGCCGCTCTAACCAGGACACCTGCATTAACTACAGGCCGGTGGTATCAGTGGGGCAGGATGTGAAAGAAGGCGACATCCTCGCCGACGGCCCAGCCGTCGACCGCGGCGAGCTGGCCCTTGGCTGCAACAGCTTGGTTGCCTTTATGCCGTGGCGCGGATACAACTTCGAAGACGCGATCATCCTCTCCGAGCACCTGGTGCACGAAGATATTTTCACGTCGATTCACATTGAAGAATTTGAACTTCAGGTCCGCGATACCAAACGCGGTTCCGAAGAAATAACGCGCGAAATTCCGAACGTATCGGAAGAAGCGCTCTTGAATCTTGACGAACAGGGTATTGTCCGTGTCGGCGCCGAAGTCGAAGCCGGCGATATCCTGGTCGGAAAAGTCACGCCCAAAGGCGAGACCGAACTTTCTCCCGAGGAACGCCTCTTACGCGCCATCTTCGGAGAGAAGGCCGGCGACGTCCGCGATGCCTCTTTGAAAGCGCCGCCCGGAATGAAGGGCGTGGTCATCAAGACCCGTGTCTTCTCCCGTAAGGAGCGGACCGAAGCCGCCAAGAAACAGGAAAAGAACGACATCGCTTCAGTGCGCAAGCTGTTCAACAAGAAGATTACCGGTATTCAGCAGCTTCGTGCCGAACGACTCGGCGAAATCCTGGAAGGTCAGACGTCGTGCCTTGTGCGCTCGGTGGTCGACAACTCGGTTGTCATCCGCACCGGCCACAAGTACAAACGCGATTTCTTCGAAGGATTCGATATCGATAACGCGGTTGCTCCCGACGGTTGGTGTCAGGACAGCACGGTCAACAAGCACGTCGAAAGCGTGATTGCCGAGGCCGGTGAACTTCTGCGCCAGAAAAACGCCGAGATGGATGTCGAAATCGACAAGATCCAGCGCGGCGCCGAACTTCCGCCGGGTGTGAAGCAGCTCGTGAAGGTCACGATCGCCATTCGTCGCAAGATTTCGGTCGGCGACAAGATGGCCGGTCGTCACGGCAACAAGGGTGTGGTATCAAAAATCGTCCCGATCGAGGATATGCCGTATATGACAACCGGCGTCCCGGTCGACATGATCTTGAACCCGCTCGGTGTACCGTCCCGTATGAACATCGGACAGATTCTCGAAACCCATCTGGGATGGGCCGCGCGTCAGTCCGATCAGTATATCGCCACGCCGGTATTCGACGGCGCCGGTATCGACGACATCACGAATATGCTCACCGAAGCGAAACTGCCGGTCTCCGGTAAGATGCCGCTTTTTGACGGTCGCACCGGCGACACCTTTGACAATCCGGTGACGGTCGGCTGCATCTACATGATGAAGCTGTCCCACCTTGTTGATGATAAGATTCACGCCCGCTCGATCGGACCTTATTCGCTCGTTACGCAGCAGCCGCTGGGTGGTAAAGCCCAATTCGGCGGTCAGCGTTTCGGTGAAATGGAAGTCTGGGCGCTTGAGGCCTATGGCGCGGCCTACACGCTGCAGGAAATGCTGACGGTGAAATCCGACGATGTCACCGGCCGTTCCCGCGTGTACGAAGCCATCGTCAAAGGCGAAAATCCACCCGAACCCGGATACCCCGAGGCGTTCAACGTCCTCATCAAGGAACTCCAGGCGCTCGGTTTGGATGTCAAGCTGATCGAGAAGTAGTATGAACAGTCGCGTCGGGTCGCACAGGCGATCCGACGCCAGTGATATAGAAGGAGCGTAGTGTGGCCGACACGTTAGCCAGAAATCAGGTACCGCAGAAGCGTCCGTCCGATTTCGCCGCGATTCAGATTCAGATTGCATCCCCCGATGTGATCATGTCCTGGTCGTTCGGTGAAGTCACCAAGCCGGAAACGATCAATTATCGATCGTTCAAGCCGGAACGCGACGGTCTGTTCTGCGAGCGCATTTTCGGTCCGGTCAAGGACTGGGAGTGCAATTGCGGCAAGTACAAACGCATTCGTTTTCGCGGCATCGTCTGCGACCGCTGTGGCGTCGAAGTCACGCAGTCGAAGGTCCGCCGCGAACGGATGGGTCATATCGAACTGGCCGTCCCGGTTTCGCATATCTGGTATTTCAAATCGCTGCCGTCGCGCATCGGCCACATGCTCGACCTGTCGATTCGGGAACTGGAAAAGATTCTCTATTACGAATCGTACATCATGATCGATCCGGGGAACTCGTCGTACGAATCCGGCGACGTCCTCACCGAAGAAGAATTCAACGACTTAGAAGAGGCTGGCAAGCAGTTTAGCGCCCGCATGGGAGCCGACGCTGTCCGCGAGCTTCTGTCCAAGATCGAAATCGACGAAATGGTCGCTGAGCTGCGCGCCAAAGTAAAGGTGGAAACTTCGGTCCAGCGCAAAAAAGACATGCTCAAGCGGCTGCGCATTTTCGAGTCGTTCCGTCATTCGCAGAATCGCCCGGAGTGGATGTGCATGAACATTATTCCGGTGCTGCCGCCCGATCTTCGTCCGCTGGTGCCGCTCGAGGGCGGCCGGTTCGCGACCTCCGACCTGAACGATTTGTATCGTCGCGTCATCAACCGCAACAACCGCTTGAAAAAGCTGATTGAGATTCAGGCCCCCGAAGTCATCTTGCGCAACGAAAAGCGCATGCTTCAGGAAGCGGTCGACGCCCTGTTCGACAACGGTCGTCGCACCCACTCGGTACGCGGCGATTCTAAGCGCCCGCTCAAATCGCTTTCCGATCTGCTTAAGGGCAAGCAGGGACGTTTCCGTCAGAACCTGCTCGGAAAGCGCGTCGACTATTCCGGCCGCTCGGTGATCGTCGTCGGTCCCGAACTGAAGCTGCACCAGTGCGGTCTGCCGAAAAACATGGCCCTTGAATTGTTCAAGCCGTTCATCATTC
>CAYVWS010000116.1:0-8461 GCA_964455535.1 uncultured Ignavibacteriales bacterium
GCCGCTGTCAGGATGACAGCGGCTTTTGAATTATGGCTAATCGTTTTCATGGTCGGGTTTCCCGTAGGTTACTGGGAAACGACCCGGAATTCGGCGCGGCGGTTTTTCGACCAAGCGGATTCGTCGTGGCCGGCGTCGACCGGGCGTTCTTTTCCGTAGCTGATGATACTGACGCGGCTGGCCGCGACACCCAGACCGGACAGATAATCCATCACGGCTTTGGCGCGCTTCTCGCCGAGTCCCAAGTTGTATTCAACGGTGCCGCGCTCGTCGCAGTGACCTTCGATTTTGACTACGACGGTCGTGTACTTGAGCAGAAGCTGGGCGTTGGCATCAAGCGAGGCCTTGGCATCGGGGCGGAGGTTGTATTTGTCGAAATCGAAGTAGACCGTCTGGAGCTGTTCTTCGCGGAGCATTTCCTGAATGGGTTCGTGCTCTTTTGGCTTTTCCTGATTTACCACAGGAATTGTCGTGTCGATCTTCTTGTCTTCCGGCGGCGGGGGGGGGGGCGGGCCACCGCACTTAAGGCCGGTAAATGCAAACAATGATGCAAGTGACAAGAGCAGAACTACTCTGGTTTTCTTCATGGTCTTTTCCCTTCTAATGTTATCGCAAACAATATTGTCTATTTTGGCGGACTCGATCCTTATATGTGTCGAAGGTAGAAAGAGTTGCCGTTGAGGGTCAACAAAAAATGGGGTAAAATTTTCGCAGGTTTTGCGGCGGTAACTGGTTGGGGCGGGGAGGGTTCCGTGTGCAACACTGAGTCCGCTGGGCAGTCAGTGGAATTGAGCCGATGAGGATGTCTGCCTTGAGGAAGACGGGCAGGCAGGAAGCCTGCCGCGCACAAGCGAAGATGTCGGGACCGCAGGGGTCCCGACCTACAAGACCTCATCATCTCAGCTCACATCTTGTCAAACTGGTCCCGATCATGTCATCCCGGCCCCTCCGTGTCATCCCGGCCGAAGAGCCGGGACCCAGTCAGTGATTTGTAACCAACGGTTGCTGTTGATATCTCCGGCTAGGCCCCGGCTCGGCGTCGCGTGTTCGCCTCCGGCAAACTCGCTCCTTGGCCGGGGTGACACTTTCGCAAATAGTGACCGAACTACATCCGATGCTTCGTTCGATATGTGGTACGCAATCGCAACGTGAAGCGGTTCTGGCCTCATTGGCCTGTCACAACTGATTGACAAGGGTCGGGGGGAGACATAGATTTGAGGGACGCGATATGCCGGCGGGCGTAATTCAGCGGTAGAATGCAAGCTTCCCAAGCTTGACGTCGTGGGTTCGATCCCCATCGCCCGCTCCAATTCAGTGAGATTTGGTGATCGATGTTAAGTGGACCCCGGATCATCGCGATTCGTTCGCTGCTGGTGAACTCATCGCTCGTCCGGGGTGACAGGGGAAGGGGTTTGATCCCCATCGCCCGCTCCAAAAACAATTAATAGAAAGTTGAGAGGGTGATGCCGCACACTATAGACATATTGCAGGGAATCTGGAAAGTTACATCGCTCGAAATCGACGGCACCTCCCTGCCAGACGCTATGCTCTCGGGGGCAAAGATTTCTATCGAGGGGAACCGGTTCGAGACTGTGGCCATGGGTTCGACGTATGCAGGCATATTCTCGGTCAATGAGACCGCCAGTCCAAAGACAATTGACATGAAATTCACGGTCGGGCCGGAAAAGGGGAATACGTCGCTTGGTATTCTGGAAGTGGAAGGCGATAAGTGGAAACTATGTCTCACTATCACCTCCAAGGATCGTCCTGCGACTTTTGCGACGTCGCCGGGAAGCGGATTGGCTCTCGAAAATCTGGAGCGGATGAAGGCACGTGAATTGGCAAGAGACAATGCCGCTCAACAGTCGACAGCGGCTAAGAAAGGCGAGGCCACCGATGACTGGCCTTCGATTCCGGAATTAGAGGGTGAATGGGAAATGGTGGAGGGAATCCGCGACGGTCAGCCGATGGACAAGCGAATGGTCTCTACGGGTCGCCGAATCGCGAAAGGGAATTCGGTATCGATTCTCTTCGGCGGACAGGCACTTTTTGAAGCCAATTATGTCGTGGATCGGCAAACAACGCCGAATCAGATGACTTACTACCATACTGGGGGAATGTTTGCAGGATTGACACAATTGGGTATATACGAATATGACGGAAAGCTCCTCAAAATTGCGTTGGCCGCTCCTGGAAATGACCGGCCAGAAGCGTTTGTTTCTCAAGTCGGAGACAGTCGAACAGTTGCAACTTGGAAGAAGAAGTGACTGAGCCGGCTTTCGACTAGTTGCTGTTGATGCCTTCCCAATCCACTCGAAAAGTCGTATATTACAAGTCTGCCGCCGAAAGGGTGGACCCAAATTACTATGCGTATTCTTGAAGTAGATCCCGGTTCGCCCCTGTACGGATATATCCGTCCGGGGTATTCGGTGTTGGAAGTCAACGGTAAGCCGGTGGCTGACGAGATCGATTTCCGGTTTCGATTGGCCGATGACCGGGTGCATATTCGATTTGCCGATACGTCCGGCAAAGAGATCGACTTTCAGTTCGATTCGGTAGAGGCCGCCGATCTGGGGCTGACACTGGACGATCACCGCATACACTTCTGCAAAAACAACTGCATTTTTTGCTTCGTCCACCAACAGCCGCAAGGGATGCGCCGGACGCTGTATTTCAAAGATGAAGACTACCGCTTGTCGTTCACGCACGGCAACTTTGTTACACTTTCGAACACGACCGACGCGGACCTCGCACGGATCATCGAACAGCGGTTGTCACCGCTCTATGTTTCTGTGCACGCGACCGATGACACGCTTCGGCGCTGCATGCTCAAGAATGAAAAGTTGGCGCCGATTGTGCCGCGCCTGAAATATCTGGGTGAAAACGGGATCACGCTTCATACGCAAGTGGTGCTGTGCCCCGGAATCAATGACGGGCCGCAATTGGAACGGTCGGTGGAAGAGTTGTCGGCGTTGTTTCCGTATGTAGAGTCTCTTGCAGTGGTACCGGTGGGTCTAACAAAGTATCGCGACAATCTTCCGAATTTGCGGACGTATGCGCCCGACGAGGCGGTGGAAGTTATCAAATATCTTGAAAAGATGCAGAAGCGGCTTTTGAAAGAGCACGGCACCCGCTTTGTTTGGGCGGCCGATGAGTTCTATATCGCCGCCGGGCTGCCGTTTCCTGCCAAGAGTTCATACGAGCATATGCCGCAGTTCGAGAACGGTATCGGTATGGCGCGGGAGTTCATCGCGAACTTCAGTCGGCGAAAAGCGAAGCTCAAATCAATACGTTCTGACAAACGAGTGGCGCTGCTGACCGGCGCGTCGGCTTTCGGTTTTTTCACTTCTGAGATCATGCCGCATTTTGACGAAGCAAAACTTCCAGTCACGCTTCACCGTGTCGCCAATCGATTCTGGGGCGAAAAAGTGACGGTGTCGGGGTTGTTGACCGGTCAAGACTTGCTTCGCCATGCCCGCTCGATTGTCGATCAATTTGATTTGGTCGTTTTGCCGCCTAATTGCATCAATCCCGACGACCTCTTCTTAGACAATCTCACGCTCGAGCAATTTCGTACAGTGCTCGGAAAGCCGGTTCAGATCGGGCAATACAATTTGGTTGCCACTCTGACCGAAGCCCTCGCATGACACTGCCGACTGTTGCCATTGTCGGACGGCCGAATGTCGGCAAGTCGACGCTGATGAATCGTCTGATTCGCAAGCGGCATGCGGTTGTTTACGATGAGCCGGGCTCGACCCGTGACCGTAACTACACTGAATGCGACTGGAACGGGGTTACGTTTCGTCTGGTCGACACCGGCGGGGCGGTGCCAAATTCCGGCGACGAAATGGAGCGGATGATATTTGATCAGTCGCAGTTCGCCGTTCACGAAGCCGATTTGATCTTATACCTAGTCGACACCAAAGTCGGCGCACAATCTGACGACATGAAGCTCGCCAAAATGTTTCGTGAGTCGGGCAAACCGATCATCCTTGTCGCGAACAAAGCCGACACTCCCGAGCCGTCTGCCGATGTGTATGACTTTCTCCGCCTCGGTCTGGGCGACCCGATGCCTATCTCTTCGACGGTTGGTTTGGGGATTGGGGAATTGCTTGATGAAATTGTCCGGCAATTGCCCAAACAGATCGAGCGACCGGAGGAAGAAGGGGCGATTCGGATTGCGGTGGTGGGGCGGCCGAATGTCGGGAAGTCGTCGTTTATCAACAAACTGCTCGGAGTGGACCGGCACATTGTATCGGATATCGCCGGCACGACCCGCGATTCGGTTGACTCGGTTGTAGAGTTCGAAAGTCAGAAGTACATCCTGATCGACACGGCGGGGCTTCGTCGGAAATACAAAGTTCATGAGAATATCGAGTTCTATACTACGCTTCGAACGACACGGGCGATTGAAAGCTGTGATGTCGCGATTGTGCTCGCCGATTCGCAGGGCGTGACAACTCAAGATCAGCGGATACTCACGCAGGTGCTGGATGCCCGGCGCGCCGCGGTGTTGGTGGTCAACAAATGGGACTTGATCGAAAAGGATGATAAGACCGCCGATGAGTTCAGATCGGCGCTGCAGGAGCGGATGGCGCGCGCGAGCTATGTTCCGATCATCTTCATATCAGCATTGACCGGACAGCGGGTACAAAAAGTACTGACGCTTGTCCGGCAGACGTACGAGCAGCATCATCGCCATATCGACACGTCCGAACTCAATGAATTTTTGAAGATCGCCTTCGGACGACGCAAGCCGCCGGCAGTGCAGGGGAAGTTTATCCAATTCAAGTACGTGACTCAGACCGACACGGCGCCGCCGTCATTTACGTTTTTCACGACCCACCCGACGCTCATCGACAAGTCGTATCTGATCTATCTGGAAAACCAGCTTCGCGAGCAATTCGGATTCGACGGCGTCCCGATTCGTATTCGCTGTAAAGAATCGTAGCCGCCTTTTCTCCCAAAATCAAATCGACGGCAAAAGATTCCGGCTCCTTCGCCGATATAATCGGTTATGAGTCATCCGGATATTGTCCTCGATCAGGTCGAAGAACTCGAATCCCGCTTAGCCGCCCACCGTGCCCAATTGTACGATCTGGCCACGATGGGGGCAGTCATCACGTCAATTCCGGAGATCGACGCCGTGTTATCCGTGGCGATGGATATGGCTATTCGTCTGGTTGACGGCGAGGTCGGCAGCATTTATCTGGTGGAGCGGGAAGCCGCCATTCAAAAAGTTTCGTGGGGACTTGACGACGCCTTTGTCCGGTCAATTTGGGTCGACGGCGACAACGACATTTTGTCGCTCTGTCTGTCAAGCGGACAGGGAATTGTGTTGTCGGGATCGGCGATCAGCAGCCAGTCGGCGCAAAAAGTGAAGTCGATGCTCTGCCTTCCGATCAAGGCATCGTCGACGGTGCTGGGCGCGCTGATTATCATCAACAAGACCAGCGGCGAGAAATTTTCGGATGTAGATCGCGAAAAGCTCGATTTGCTGTTTAACTTTGTTGCAGTAGCCATCGAAAATTCCAATCTGATGGGCGAGAGACTCATCCGGCAGGCAGTCGAGCGGGAAATGACGATCGCTCGGCAGGTGCAGGAGACGATTCTGCCCGACGATGTCGAGCCGATATCGGGTGTCGAGATCGGCGCAATGTATATTCCGGCGCGCGAGGTCGGCGGTGACTTTTATGATGTCATCAAAGTCGACGATCACCGGTTCTATACGGTGCTCGGCGATGTCTCAAATAAAGGGGTGCCGGCGGCGCTGGTGATGTCGGCGTCATCGGGAATTATCAAATCGGTTCTCGATTCGCGGCCGGATATCGGCGTTGAGGAACTGGCTGGGAAGTTAAACGATTTGTTGTCCTCGAATATTATCAAATCGCGCGAAATGTTTGTGACGCTCTTTTTCTGCAAAGTCGATCTTGAAGCGCGGATTCTGACATACTGCAACGCGGGACATCTGCCGGGGATATTCTGGAATGCAGCCGAGCGGAAAATCGAATCGCTTTCCGAGGGCGGGCCGATAGTCGGTCAATTCCCCTTTATCCGTTTCAAGATGGGACAGCGGACTATCGCCGAAGGCGACCGACTTTTCTTATTCACCGACGGGCTCACTGAATCGGCCGACAAGGGCGGAGAGCTGTTCGGGCGTGAGCGGGCCGAGCAGGTATTCAGGACCGAAATCGACCTGCCGCCGCGGCAATTTTGCGCCCGGGTCAAAGAGTGGGTAGACAAGTTTGCTCTTGGTGCACCCGAGGACACCCACGACGACTTCACGATTCTCCAGATCAAGGTGCTGGCATGAAAAAAGTGTTCGCTATGGCCTATCCGACAATGATCGAGTCGGAGGGCCGGATGCTTGATGAGCTGGCGTTTTTTCTGGACCAATTCGACCTTGACCCCGCGTTACGTCATGGATTAACTCTGTGCCTGTCTGAGGCATTCACCAATGCCCTGAAACACGGCAACAAGTGGGATCAGGCCCGGAAAGTTTATGTCAATCTTGCAATAAAAGAAGAGCGGATAATTGCCGATATAACGGACGAAGGTCAGGGAGGATTGGCGGCGGTGCAGAGCCGACCCAGACCCGAGATACTCGCCGAGTCCGGCCGCGGGATAGACTTTATCTATCGATTCTGCCCAGAAGCGGAATTGACCGAAGTCGACGGCGGCGGCCTGAGGGTCCGACTGACCATGACGTTGAAGAAGAATGAACGAACGATTGCGACATAGCGGAGGATATGATGGAAATTTCGGTCAAAGATAAGGATGGGGTGACGGTGATGATTCTGAGCGGCCGGCTTGATCTGGCGAGCGGCACAACGCTTAAAGAGCAGGTTAAGCAGCAGTTGAAAAAGGGGCATACGACTATTCATCTGAATCTGGCTCAGGTCGACTTTATCAATTCGTCGGGGCTCGGTTCTTTGGTTTCGATCATGAAAGAAGTGCGTCTGCAGAAAGGCCGCTTCACGCTGTCGAATCTCGCGAGCTATGTGCAGGAGATTTTTGACATCACCCAGCTGTCGCACATTTTCGAAATTTTCGCCTCAGAAGAGGAAGCGCTGTCGTCGTACCGCGCCGCGGCCGTGGCTCGCTAATAGATCGCAGTGAACGAGAAAGACACCATGAGCCAGCCCTCTTTGTTAGTTGTCGATGACGAACTGCTGATCCGCGATCTGCTGTATGACTTTTTCAGCGATCAGGGGTGGAGCATTGCAGTGGCCGAAAACGGCGAAAAGGCGCTGGACATTCTCAAGAATCGTCGTGTCGATCTGATTCTCTCGGATATCAAAATGCCTGAAATGGATGGACTCGAGCTGACCGCTCGGGTCCATGAACTTCACCCGGATATCCCGGTCGTCCTAATGACCGGGTATCCGTCGGTTGATACAGCCGTGGCGGCGCTGCGTCATAAGGCGGCCGACTATATCGTGAAGCCCTTCAATATTCATCAGTTGTATAAAAAGCTCGACGAACAGCTAACGTCGTCCAAATAATCTAAGTCACGTGCGCCGGCCCGTCCGGCGATCTCCCAAAGTTTTTGTTGAAAGACCGGCCATTTTGCGCCGATGTTCTGCCTGCGCTATTATGGCAGAATTTATGTCCCACAATGACAGGCACGCAGGCCCCACCGAATTGGCGGACAGTCCGGATATTGGCCGCTTCGCCGAGTCGTACGCTTCATTCAGCCGGATTGTCAATTCCCTTCAGCGACAGTACCTCGAAGTAAAAGAAGAACTGCTTACGGCCAACACCGAGTTGGCCGACGCAAACGCGAAGCTTCAGGGGCTGACGATCGAGCATTTGGCCGCCAACGATTTTTTAGGTTCGATCCTGAATGCCTTGTCGGCGGCGGTGATTGCGGTTGATCGCCATGGGGTCATCACGCACTTCAACAAGGCGGCCTCGGTGATCTTCGGCATTCCGATGTCGGAGCCAATGGGGCGCAAGTACGCCGAATTTATTCCGCTCGGTGAGCCGGATACCGCTCACGCCATGCACACGCTGAAGACAGGTGAGATGCGTGAGTCGGTTGAGAGGCGCATCACGCTCGAAGACGGAACCCGCCTGATAATCTCTGTTTCGACGGATATTTTGAAAGATCGCGAAGGCAACCTGCTTGGGGTGGTCGAAGTCTGCCATGATATGTCGAAGCTCAAAAAGCTCGAACAGGAGATTGCCCGACTAAATACGCTGGCCGCTCTGGGAGAAATGGCGGCGACCATTGCGCACGAGGTTCGAAATCCACTGGCCGGCATCGGCGGGTTCGCCGCGTTGCTCCAGAGGGATCTGCCCGAAGGGGATCCGTCGCGTCAACTTGTTGGCAAGATCATCCGCGGCACGGAGACGCTCAATCGAATCGTCACGACGCTTTTGAACTATACCCGGACCGAAGAACTGCATCGCGATGAAGTTCGGTTCGATGCCTACTTGGCGTCGGTTATTGAGACCT